>JANONE010000233.1:0-2127 GCA_031420675.1 Ilumatobacteraceae bacterium
CGGCGAAGGCGCGTTGCATCGACTCGGGTTCGAGGCGGTCGGCCACGCGCTTGCCCGCCCCGACACCGGCAGTCCCCCAGTCGATCGAGCCGGCGCCGGCCCGGGCGGCGAGGGCGACGGCGGTGTTGACGGCGATGACCAGCAGCGAGGTGCCGATGGCGATGCCCATCGGGAACTCGAGCACCAGGGCCAGGGCAGGGACGATTACGAACCCGCCGCCCACGCCGAACAGACCAGTGAGGAACCCGACCGCGGTTCCGGCGGCAACGATCTTGACGACCCGGCCCGGCGTCATCGCGCAGGGCCGGGTCTTGACCGCGCCCTCGCTGACGTGGCCTTGTTCGATGGCGCTGGCCTCGCCGCTGCGGGTGCAGCTCGGGCAGCCGACCACGATGCGCCAAGCGGCGACGAGGATGAGCCCGGCGAACGCGAGCGGGAGAACGCCACCGTCTAGGCGGCGGTTCAAGGCCGATCCGGCGAGGGAGCCGGCGATGCCGACAAGACCGAACACTAGACCCTGGGTGACGCGGACCCGGCCGGCGCGCCAGTGGCCGCTAGGACGTCGTCGTTGGCGCGTCGAGCACTTCGTCGACCCAGCCGAGCGCGGCGACGGCCGCTGGGAAACCAGCGGTCGTGATCGCGAGCACCACAACGTGGCGGATGTCTGCTGGGCTGGCACCTTCGGCGAGGGCCTTGCGGACGTTGGAGCGCACCGCGCCCTCGGCGAGCGCCCCGATGGCGATGCCGAGCTTGACGAGCCGCTGCGTCCGCACATCGAGAGAACCGGCTGCCTCCGTGGTCCGGCCGAGCTCATCGAGGGCGCCGACGACCTCGGGGAATCGCTCGCGGAAACTGCGGTAGACGTCGGGCAGGTAGTTGGCCATGGGCTGCAACGTTACACCCGACGGAGGGGGCTGGCCTGCGGGTCCCCGTCGGTGGCGCCGTCAATCGCCAGCGAGTCCACGAAAGCAGCGAGCCGGTCGCGCCCCCCTTGGCGTAACGACTGGTGCTCTCGCAGTCGGATGCGCTCCATCTACGCGCTGCCTCCGACCCACCCCGCCAACATCATGCCTATGCCTTCTCCACCTTCACCCTGGTGTCGAGGTACACGGTCCCGCCGCCGGCGTTGTCGACGAGCGGGGTCTGAGCCAGGTCGTCGTTGCGGCGCATGATGTCGTTGACGTTGAAGCCACGGGAGGCGCGCCTGGGGTCGGCGTGCACCCGATCGCCCCGCGCGATCGGGCGGTCGAGACCGTGCAGGACAGCGCTCACCTCGCTGCCGCCGGTGACCGCGTTGGCCGCATCGGTGATGTGCCAGTCGGTGTTGCCCTGTTGGGTGTGCCCGAAGTGGTGGGTGCCGGCGATCACGCCCGGTCGAGGCCTGTGCGAGACGGCGAGCACGGCCTCTCTGGAAGCACTGGGCGAGGTGATTCGGACCCGGTCGCCGTTGGTGAGTCCGAGGCGTTTGGCGTCGACTGGGTTCATCTCGACACGGTTTTCCGGATGGATCTCGATCGCCCAGTAGTCGTAGGCAGTGCGGGCCTTGGTCCGGGTGGAGAGACGGAAGGTGACGACCTGGAAGGGGTAGTCGCTGTCGAGTTCGTGGAGTGGGCGACCACTGCCGTCCTCGGCGGGAATCCAGGCTCCGTTGCCGGGGAGGCGCTTGCCGGTCGATGGGAACACGGTGGTGGCCAGAACCTCGTGCCACATTTGTAGCGGTGCTCGTTCGTCGATCTTCATTCCCGAGGTGTGTTGGCCCTTCTCGTCCCACGCCGACTCCGGCGCCTCGAAGTAGCCACCCCTGGCCAGCAAGTACGCCGCGCGCGACCACTCGTCGCCGGCGAGGACATCTCGGTGGTCAGCAGCGGGATAGTTGGACTCGACCCACTGTTGTTCAACAGCTTCGGCCGCCGGAGATTTGAATAGTTCGGCGATGTTGGCGATCCCGCGAAGGTAGTAATCCTCGGCCTTATGTAGCGGGAACTTGCGACCTTCGTTGGGCCCGACGCCGGCAATGGCATCGTCGCCATATCCGGGCATGCCAATACGGATCGCAACATCGATGAGGAAGGTCTCGAGCAACATCGGACGGCCGTCGTCGGTGCGTCCGGTGAAGGACTCCACGAT
>JANONE010000234.1:0-2227 GCA_031420675.1 Ilumatobacteraceae bacterium
GCTGGTTACGACATGCATCGCGTGGTCGAGTGCCTGGTCGACGCCGACACCTTCTTCGAGCTGAAGCCGCTGTTCGCACCCGAGCTCACCACCGGCTTCGCCCGGCTCGACGGGCAGGTCGTGGGCATCGTGGCCAACAACCCGATGCACAAGGGCGGGGTGCTCTTCGGCGATTCGGCCGACAAGGCGGCCCGTTTCGTGTGGATGTGCGACGCGTACAACATCCCGATCGTGTTCCTGGCCGACGTGCCCGGCTTCATGATCGGAACCCAGGTGGAGCGCGCCGGCATCATCCGTCATGGGGCGAAGATGATCACTGCCATCACCGAGGCCACCGTGCCCAAGATCAGCGTCATCGTCCGCAAGGCCTACGGCGCCGGCCTGTACGCGATGTGCGGACCGGCCTTCGACCCGATCGCCACCATTGCGCTGCCCACCGCGAAGATCGCCGTGATGGGCCCGGAGGCCGCGGTCAACGCCGTCTATGCGAACAAGATCGCCGCGATCGAGAATGTCGACGAGCGCGCAGCGTTCATCGAGGAGCGCAGGCTCGAGTACGAACAAGACGTCGACCTGTACCGCCTGGCGAGCGAGCTGGTGATCGACGCCGTCGTGCCGTTCGAGGCGTTGCGCGCCGAACTGGTCGCCCGCTTCGCGACCGCCGACCCCGTGGACCGCGACGTCGTCGCCAAGCGCCACGCGATCTACATGGGCTGACCCGTTCCGGACGCACACCTCATCGCCTCGATCAAGGAGATCGTGGTTCTCTCGGTCAAGGCCGCCGAATCGATCGGCGCCGGGCAGCGCTTCCAGGATCAGCTGTGGCAGATCGCAGTCCTTGGCGTCGTCGTCCTCCTCAAGCGGCTAGGTTCGCGGGGATGGAAGTTCTCTACATCTCGTCAAGCGGGCCATCTGATGCGACCCGAGCGTCGATTCCGTGGCACCTCGCTGTGCACGGATCCATCGAATCGAACCAGACCGCCCGGATCGTCCTTGTGGGTGACGCGGCAGGGACCGTGCGTGCCGCTGTTCGCGACGGCATCGAAGGGCTCGGGATGCCAGCCCTGCGCGACCTGGTCGCGAAGGCGGTCGAGCGATCTGTCTTGGTACACGTTTGAAAGGGGTGTGCAGTTGCCCGGGGGGCAACCGACGACGACCTCGCCACATTGAACGGGACGTGGGCGACTCCACCTGACGTCGCAGCACTCATCGCCGGCGCTGACCGGGTCGTCACCTTCTAGTTCAAACGTTCATCCGCACCGTCGGTGCCATGGGAGTGCCCAACCGAACGGGCGCAGAGGTGGAGTCAGCGGAAACGGGGAGCGGCCAGGTTGGCCTCGCTCTCCAGTTTGTGCAAACGCTCGTCGTAGCCGATCTGGCGAAACAGGTCGGCCAAGCTGGCGTAGCGACCGAAGTCCTCTACGAATTCGCTGGTGAACGGGGTGTCCTCCCACTCGGGGTGCTCCGACACCAACAGCGCGTACTCGTGCTCGGCGTGATCCTCGAAATCGGCGTTGAGGCGGTACGACCACCCCGGACGAATGGCGTACGTCAGCCACGACAACTGGTAGTAGGCGAAGGCAATTATCTGTGGCAGCAGCCGACTCTTCAACCACGATCCTCGTGGGGCGTCGCGCGTCAACTCCTCCAGGATCAACAGGTGCCACTGTTCGTTGTCCTGCTCCCATCGGCTGACGCGAACCCGATCGAAGACGCGGCGGGCGAACTCGTGCTGGCGGGCCGTGTGTGTCACCGCCACGTAGGCCACGTTCTCCCAGGCCTGATAGGGCACGCGTGCGATGAGCTCGAGCACACGGAACTTCTCGAGAGTGCGGGGCTTCCCGTAGACGACATCCATCACCACGAACAGCACGCGGGCGCTGAGCCCGGCACGGCGACGAGGAGACCCCAACGTGACCTGCTGCTCGGCGAGCAAGCGCTCGTGATCGAGGTGCTCAATCGGACCGAACGGAGCGCGCTCGGCCACACGACTCGACACCGGACCCAAAATCTCCATGCCACCAGGCTAGGAGAAGCGGTCTGATTGCCCACGCCTTGCAGTACTCGGAAAGCATGGACACCGCTGCGCGGTGTCGAATCGGGCACGCCGGTCGATGGAACTGAGCAAGTACGCTCTCCCGCCAAGCCGACCGGCCCACCATCTGTGGGGTTTTCCCATCCTTACGACCGGTCCCGCCCCTCTGGGACCGGTAGAAAACCTTGTTTG
>JANONE010000235.1:0-3439 GCA_031420675.1 Ilumatobacteraceae bacterium
TGCGCAGCGCGGTTGTGGTCTTCCACGTGGATCCAGTCGCGCACGTTGCCACCATCGCCGTACAGCGGCACCTTCTTGCCATCGAGGAGGTTGCTGGTGAACAGCGGGATGACCTTCTCGGGGAACTGGTACGGCCCGTAGTTGTTGCTGCAGCGGGTGACCACCACGGGCAGGTTGTGGGTGGTGAAGTAGCTGAGGGCGATGAGGTCGCTGCCTGCCTTCGCCGCGCTGTACGGCGAGCGAGGCGTCAGCTTGTCGGTCTCGGAGAAGGAACCGACATCGATGGTGCCATAGACCTCGTCGGTACTGATGTGCAGGAACTTCTGCACTCCGACGCGGCGAGCAACGTCGCACATCACGTTGGTGCCGAAGCAGTTGGTGTGCACGAACGCGTAAGGGTCTTTGATGCTGCGATCGACGTGGCTCTCGGCGGCGAAGTGCACGACCACATCGTGGCCGTCCATCGCGCTTACGACCACGTCCTCGTCGCAGATGTCGCCGTGCACGAAGGAACAGCGACGATCGTCGAGCACGTCGCGGATGCTCGCCATGTTGCCCGCATAGGTGAGTGCGTCGAAGATGGTGACTTCATCGTCGCTGTTGGCGAGCAGCCAGCGCACGTAGTTCGAGCCGATGAAACCGGCGGCGCCGGTGACGAACAGTTTCATGGTGTTGTCTTCTGGGTCACGGTCTGCCGTTCACAGCTTGCGAGTCACGTTCTCATCGGCCAGTAGGGGCGGCGGCCTTCGGGCATGTCGGCGCGCAGCGGATTGGCTTGGTCGCGAGCCGACAAAATTGGTTCCGCTACCCCCCAGTCGGCGCCGATCGCCGGGTCGTTCCACAACACGCCCAGCTCGTCGGCCGGGTTGTAATAGTTGTCGACCAGGTAGGTCATGACCACGTCGGTGTGCGCAGCAAAGCCGTGGGCGACACCCGGCGGGATGTAGACGCCGAGGTGGTTCTCGCCCGAGATGTCGAACGCCAACGTGGCGCCGTCGGTGGGTCCGTCTGCGCGCAGGTCGTGGAGCACGACACGAATGGTGCCCACCGGGCAGTACCAGTAGTCGGCCTGATGCAGGTGGTAGTGCAGGCCGACCACCGCCCCCTGCTGCTTGTTGGAGCGATTGCCCTGCAGCATCTCGCGCCCGTTGGGGAACCACTCGCGGCGGTATGTCTCGATGAACAATCCACGCTGGTCGCCGTGGATGCTGGGCTCCACGACGTACACGCCCGCGATTGTGTCGCTCTCTCGTACGTTCGGCACCCGCCCAGTATGGCCGACGAGCTCAGCCGGCAGGCGCCGGGGCGGGCCCTTCGCCACGGAAGTACGCGAGAACGCTCTCCGCGCCGTCGCCCAGCAGCAGCACTGCGTTGCCTTCGATCGTCTTGCCGACGACCGGTAGCGCGTGGGTCAGCAGGCCGTCGCCCACCGCTGTTCTCAGCGATGCGCCGGCACCGATCGGGTCCAGCTCGTCGTCGATGCGAATCGACGCGACGATCTTCGTGACCAGTTCGCCGGTGTTGAACGGGTTCGCCTTCACCTGCGCCAGCGCCGCTTGCAGGCTTGCGTTGACGAACGCCCGCTGCCGCGTGGAGCGACCGAGGTCGGACGTGAGGTCTTCGCGCCACTCGCCGTCGCGAAATTCCTCGTAGTGACGGCTGCGCGCATAGGCGAGGCCTTGCGTCCCGTCGAGGATGTAGCACCCACCCACTTGGATGTCGAGGCCGGTGTTGAAGTCACGCGTGGGGTACCAGAAGCAGACCTGCACACCTCCGAGCGCGTCGACCAACGCCTTGAACCCGGAGAAGTCGATCTCCACGTAGTGATGGATCGGAATGCGCAGCTCGCCGCCCTGCACCGTTTGAACGAGCGCAGCAGCGCCGTCGTTGAACGACGAGTTGATGCGGCCCTTGCTGTCGTGGCCGGACCGATCGACCCACAGGTCGCGCGGGATGGACAGCAAGCTCGCGCTGCCGTTGCCCTTGTCGATTCGCAACACCATGATCGTGTCGCTGCGATTGCCGGTCACGTCGCCGGTCTCGCCGGTGTTGGGGTCGCCCAGCGCACGGCTATCGCTGCCGACCAGCAGGTAGTTCTCGACGTTGGCACTGTCGCCACTGAGCACCGACGACACGCCGGCCACCCGCGGCACGTCGTCGGCGACCCGGCGAGCGGCGATCAGCATGCCGGCAGCGCCGACGACGATGGTGAGGAGGGCCACCACCAAGAAGGTGGGCAGGCGCCGGCGGCGCGGCAACGGCGATGTGTCGAGGGCGAGCACGACATCCGAGGGTACTGGCCCCGCGCCACCGCAAGCCGTCACCGCTCGATGCTGGCCTGCAGTCGGCCCGGCACCCAGGTCGTTCAGAAGCAGCTTCGGCGCTGACATGTCCCCCGCCGACAAGCGAACGCCGAAGCTGTCGGCCCGGCACGTGGGAACAGCTCGACAGCGGCAGGTTGCCGAAGTTCTGGGCGCGATTTGTCTCGGCTCTCGAGACGAATCGCGCCCAGAATCCCTGAGTGGGATGAAGCGCGTGGTTACTCGACCCGGCGGCCCGAATCGGTGAACCGAACACCCGACTTCACAACGAGCGGTCAGCGAAGGTGGACGACGTCGCCGACGGCGAAGCGGTGGGTGATGCCGCAGTCGTCCACCACCACCAACTGGCCGTCGGGTTCGACATCGATGGCACGGCCTTCCACCTCGCCGTCGTGTAACTCGATGCGCACCTTGCGACCGATCGTGCCGAGGTGCTCGCGGTAACTCATCCACACATCGGATGGAAGTTCGTCGTATGCCTGCAGCAGCGCAGACAGCACGTCGAGCGGGTCGATCCCCTCGCCGAGGCGGGTAGCCCCGGCGGGCGCCCACCCGACGTTGATGCCGACGCCCACCACGACCGCCGGCTCTGACCCCAGCTTCGCCTGCGCCAAAATGCCCGCCAACTTGGCGTCATCGAGCAGCAGGTCGTTGGGCCACTTCAGCACCGGCCGCAGGCCGGCAACGCGTTCGCAGGCGGCGATCGCGGCCAGCCCGACGCGCTGGGTCAGCACGTGCGGAGACTCGGGGACCTCGCGGAACAGCATCGAGACAAGCAGGTTCACTCCGGCCGGGGCCTCCCACCGACGGTCCAGCCGGCCACGCCCTGAAGTCTGATGACGGGCAGCCAACACCGTGCGATCAGGGGCACCCTCGGCGGCGGCCAGCAGCAGATCGGCATTGGTGCTGCCGGTCTCCTCCACCACCGAAACGTGCCAACCAGCGGGCCACTCACGAGGACCGTGCGATGGCCGCTGAGGCGACGGTGTGGCGCCGGGTGTGTCCATTCCGCATGTATTGCCGTCTGTGCTGAAAAAGATCCTGATCGCCAACCGTGGAGAGATCGCCGTTCGAGTCATCCGGGCCGCCCGCGAACTCGGTGTCAAGACCGTCGCGGT
>JANONE010000236.1:0-1770 GCA_031420675.1 Ilumatobacteraceae bacterium
CGACGGGTCGAGCTCGACATGTCGTGGTGCGAAGCCTGTCCGATCGGTACCGCCGCCGACGGTGCCATCGCCATGGTCGAGACCATCGAAGCGCTGATCCCAGAGGGGAGGGCGACGGTCTCGTTGGTCGGCCTTCCAGGGGCTGTCGATGATCTGATCGCGACCGATTCGACCCAGGCTGTCGTGGAATCCCATCGGCCTTCAATGTCGCGTCGTGGTTTGTTCTCGTCGATGCGGAGGCGAACAGAGAGCGCCGTGCAGCGCGGTCACGAGCCGGTGCAACCTCCGCTTCGGCGGACCCGCGGTCCGGTGCTGGCGAGACTGCCGCAGAGTGTCCCGGCCTCACGCCGCCGACTCCTCGAGCGGTTGCGGCAAGTGCACCTTCCCGACCACCGGTCCGACATTCTCGCAGCACTGGTGCCATTCGCCGACGTGCTCATCGGCCCGTCATGTTCGGCGTGCGGCCTCTGTGCGCGCTATTGCCCGACCGGAGCCTTGTCGTTCGTGACTGCCGCATCGGCGGCCGGCGCCCCGGACAGTTTCGCCCTATCGTTCCAGATGAGCACGTGCATCGACTGCGGCGTCTGCGCCGTTGCCTGCCCTGAGGACGCCGTCACATTCGGTACGACAATCGAACCCAGTCACCTCACCGACCCTGCCCCGACCCAGGTGCGGAGCGGGACGCTCACCACATGCTCCTCCTGCAAGCTCCCGACAGCCGCCACCGAGGGGCCCGAGCACGCCCGGTGTTTCAGTTGCCGACTCGGCTCCGGTGTCGTCACTGCCTTGCGCGACGACGCGGGGCTGATGGCCGACCTGCTCAGCCGCATTCCACCAATGGACGAATGACACGGCCCAGACGCCCAATCGCGGCGACAGCACCGCGACCGATAGGTTTGGGACCGTGTCAGCTGGTCCCCTGGTGGTTTCGTTCGTCGGCCCGTCGGGTGTGGGAAAGACCACCCTGATCGAGCGCCTCATCCCCATCCTCGCTGCAACGGGCGAACGCATCGGGACCGTCAAGCACGCGCCGCACGGACACGACGTCGACAAGCGCGGCTCCGATTCGTGGCGTCACCGCGCCGCCGGAGCGCAGGCCGTACTGCTTGCAGGCGTGGACGGTGCTGTCCTCTTCCTCGCACCCGAGTACGGCGCGCACTCCGACCCGCAAGGGCATCATCAGCGCGGTGAGTCCGAGCGCCTGCATCGTCTCGGCGCTCTCGTCGACGCGCACCTCCAAGGCGTGGACATCGTCCTCGCCGAGGGTTACGCCCCGCTGCACGATGTGCTGATCGCCGTTCACCGCGCCGACGTCCCAGCCAAGACCGGCGTCGATCAGCCTGTCCCGTGGTTCACCGTGACAGATGCGCCCGCCACCAGCAACGACTACGGCTTCGACCAGCTGCGTGCCATCGCCGACCGAATCATCGATCGCGCCCACCGTCGCTGAGCTCAGGCCTCGATCGGCTCCTCGCTCCAGGAGGGGACTGCATGCCGGAGGAAGGCACCCAGGCTTGCGTCTCACCGGTGGCGAACCGACCCTGCGAGCACTCTCCCCGCACTGATCACGAAGCTCGCCGAACTGCGGCTACCGACCACCTCCAGCTCGCCGCTCGCGGGACAGAAGCCAAACCTCTCGATGACCACCAACGGCACCACGATGAGACTGCTCGCCCACGATCTGCGAGCAGCAGGACTCGAACGATCGGCGTGATCCCGACTGTCACCAAACCGTTCTGCGAAAACTGCGACCGGGTGCGCCTCACCGCC
>JANONE010000237.1:0-15946 GCA_031420675.1 Ilumatobacteraceae bacterium
GGCGGCTTGCTCGCCGGTGTGTTGGTGGCCATCTGGGCGATCAAGCGCCGCGGCCTTTCGGTGCCTGGTGTGTTCACCGCGGCGGCGCCTGCCATCCCGCTCTCGCAGGCGATCGGCCGGTTGGGCAACTGGTGGAACCAGGAGCTGTTCGGCGGCCCCACGACACTGCCGTGGGCGCTCGAGATCGACGACGCGCACCTTCCTGGCGGCTACGCACCGGGTACCACCTTCCATCCGACGTTCCTGTACGAAGCGCTGTGGAACCTGGCGCTGTGCGGTGTGCTGATCCTGATCGGCAAGCGGGTTCGCCTGCGCCCGGGCAGGCTGCTGGCGGTGTACGTGATCGGTTACTTCTCCGGCCGCTTCTGGATCGAAGGCCTACGCATCGACCCTGCGAACTCCGGTGGCGGCTGGCGGCTCAACCAGTGGGTGTCCGTGTTCGTCGTGGCCGCCGCAGCGCTGTACCTGTTCATCGACAAGCGGCGCCATCGCGACGATGTTCCAGCGGTCGCCGACGACTCTGCCGCGGTCGCCGACGATGAGCCCGCCTCGGTCGCTGTCGATGCCACCGAGTACCTTGCCGAGGATGACTGACGACGTCGTCCTGATCGAACATCGCGAGCCCGGCATCGCGCTGATCACGCTCAACCGGCCCGAGCGGCTGAACGCCTGGAACGGCGAGCTTGCCACCCGCTACTTCGAACTGCTCGATCAAGCCGCTGCGGACCCGGCGGTGAAGGTGATTGTGGTCACCGGTGCCGGTCGCGGTTTCTGCGCCGGGGCCGACATGGAGACGTTGCAGAGCATCGGCGCGACGAGCGGCGGTGGCAGCAGTGACGGCGCCGAGGCAGCAGCCGGGGGCCGCCCGCAGTACCACACGACAATGATCCCCAAGCCGGTGATCGCTGCGGTCAACGGTGCATGCGCCGGCATCGGCATGGTGCAAGCGCTGATGTGCGACATCCGCTTCGCTGCCGCCGGCGCCAAGTTCACGACCGCGTTCTCCCGTCGTGGCCTGATCGCCGAGTACGGCATGAGCTGGGTGTTGCCCCGGCTGGTGGGCACGGCCCGCGCGCTCGATCTGCTCCTCTCCGGGCGCGTCTTCCTGGCGGAGGAGGCTGCGCAGATGGGGATGGTCAACGAAGTCGTTGCTCCCGAGCATCTGCTGGATCGCACCCTGGAGTTCGCCGCCGAGCTCGCCACCTTCGCGTCGCCCACCTCGATGTCGGTGATCAAGCGGCAGGTGTACGGCGACTGGGATCGTGGCCTGGTCCCCGCGACCGGTGACGCTATCGAGTTGATGAAAGCCTCCCTGCGCCGCGCCGACTTCAAGGAAGGCGTGGCCAGCTTCCTGCAGAAGCGTCCGCCCGCGTTCGCGCCGTTGGACCCGCTGGGCTGAGGGGAACGTCGGCGCGCCGCGACCCGACGGTTATGCATTTCAGGCCAGGGCGCGGAGTTGCTGGGCCAACACCTCGGGGATGACCGGGTTGAAGAACTCGCCGCAGGCCACCTCGGCGGCGGCGATGAATCGGGCCACTCCCGCGCTGCGCCAAGGCGACACGATCTCGATGTTGAACCACGCCTGCGGCCAGTCGTCGCCGTCCGTCGGCTGCTGGTTGAGCCACATCATGTATGGCAGTGGCCGACGGTAGAGCCGGTCGAGCCGACCCAGCACGTCGGTGAGCAGCGTGGCCAGTTCGTCGCGGCCACCGGCATCGAGCGCTGCCACGCCGGGTATCTGTAGCCGAGGGGCGAGCGACAACGCGATCGGGTAGTTGCTGGCAAACGGCACCGAGGCCAACCAGCCACCGTGTTCGGCGACCAAGCGCTCGCCAGGGTGCAGATCGGGCGACCACTTGGCTTCCAGCAGGCGCGATGGGCGATCGGGAACGTGGTCGTAGGCGTAGATCTGACCGTGGGGATGGGCGATGGTTGCCCCTACCTCCGCGCCGCGATTCTCGAACACGAGCACGAAATCCACATCAGGTCGCGCGCCCAGCTCGCTGGTGCGCTGGGCCCACAGGTCGATCACCTTGCGCGCACCCGCGACGCCGAGCGACGCAAACGTCGCGTCGTGCACCGGCGTGTACAGGACCACCTCGCAGCGCTCACCGGCCATCGCCGGCCAACGGTTCTCGAACCAGCGCACCTCGTAAGGCTCCGGCGCCTCACGGCCGCCGGGGCAGAACGGGCAGCCGGTGCTGGGCAGGTTCGGTCGGGTCTGGCGCGTACCGACCACATGCACGATGGTGTGCAGGTACGGGTCGGTGCGGACGTCGGGCGGTTCGGTCATGGTCGTCAGTCCGGAAGGCGTGCGCCCGACGCCGTGTCGAACAGGTGCAGCGAACCGGGGTCGGGCACGAGGTTGACCGTTGTCCGAGCACGGATGGTGGTGAGGCCCTCGATGCGAGCAACGAAGGTCAAGTGTTCGTGAGTCGCCGGCGAGCAGTACAGGAAGGAGTCGGATCCAAGCTCCTCGACGGTGTCGATGGTCGCTTCCAGGCCTCCTTGCGCGGCCACGTGGAGGCTTTCCGGACGAACGCCGACGGTGATCTGGTCGGAGCTGACGGCTGTTCGCTGCCCTGGTGTGAGCGGGATCGAGAAGGCGCCGAAATGAGCGCCGTCGGGGCTGACGGTGCACTGCAGGAGGTTCATCGCCGGCGAGCCGATGAAGCCGGCCACGAACACGTTGGCGGGATGGGTGAAGAGTTCGCGGGGGCTGGCGCATTGCTGCAACAGACCGTCTTTCAGCACAGCGACTCGATCACCCATCGTCATCGCCTCCACCTGATCGTGGGTGACGTACAGGGTGGTGACGCCGAGGCGATGCTGCAGCGCAGCGATCTGCGTGCGCGTCTGCACGCGCAGCTTGGCATCGAGGTTCGACAACGGCTCGTCCATCAGGAACACCTGCGGCTCGCGCACGATGGCCCGGCCCATGGCCACGCGCTGGCGCTGGCCACCGGACAGCTTCGCCGGTTTGCGGTCGAGGTAGTCCTCGAGGTCGAGCAGTTTGGCGGCGTCGAGCACTCGCTCGGCGATCTCCGCCTTGCGGACGCGTTTGATCTTCAGGTGGAACCCGATGTTCTCCGCCACGGTCATGTGCGGATAGAGCGCGTAGGTCTGGAACACCATCGCAATGTCGCGTTCGCGAGGCGGCAGCATCGTGACGTCGACGTCGCCGATGTACACGTGGCCATCGTCGATCGGTTCCAAACCGGCGAGCATGCGCAGACAGGTGCTCTTGCCGCAGCCCGATGGGCCCACGAGCACGAGAAACTCGCCGTCCTCCACCCGCAGGTTCAGCCGGTCGATCGCCGGTTTCGTGTTGCCCGGATAGATGCGACTGGCATCTGTGAACGTCACGGTGGACATCACGCCCTCCTTCGGATGCGGTGTGCAGGTTCGTGGAGCGTGGGGACGTCGGCGGCCGGTGGCAGATCGACGAACTGGGGGTCGGCCAGGACGACTGAGACGACGTGCGCCTGCAGTGCGGTTCGGGCCGCCGGGGACAGTCCGCGGTCGGTGATGATCTCGGCCGCGGCATGCAGCGGGGCGATGGATGCCAGACCGGTGATGTTCCACTTCGTGCTGTCGGCGAGCACCACCACTTGATCGGTGGCCTCGATGAACGCACGGTTGGTCTCCGCCTCGAGCAGGTTGGGAGTCGTGAAACCCGCTCGTTCGCTGATGCCGTGGACGCCCATGAAGACGGCGTCGAGGTGCAGCGCGCGCAGAGTGGCGACCGCTACCGGCCCGACGAGCGCGTCAGAGGGAGTGCGCATGCCTCCGGTGAGGATGACGGTTCGATCGGGGCGCTGGTGGTGGTGCAGCACGTCGGCGACCTGTACCGAGTTGGTGACGACTGTGAGATCGGCGACGTCGACGAGGTGGTACGTGAGCTGCCAAGTGGTGGTGCCGGCGGTGATCCCG
Source organism: Ilumatobacteraceae bacterium (assembly GCA_031420675.1). Lineage (GTDB taxonomy): Bacteria > Actinomycetota > Acidimicrobiia > Acidimicrobiales > Ilumatobacteraceae > UBA668. The sequence continues at coordinate 3,934 of JANONE010000237.1, forward strand.
ATGGCACTGCCCGCACGCACGTGAGCGGCAGCCGCCATCGCGATCGCGTGTTTCTCGGCTGTGTTGCGCAGCGACTTGGCTTCGAAGCCGGGCTCGTCGGTGCTGTGCTCGTCGCGCAGGGTGGCGCCACCGTGCACCTTCGTGAGCAGCCCGGTCTCGTCGAGCACGTCGAGGTCGCGACGCACTGTCATGTCGCTCACGCCCAGCAGCGTGGACAGCTCGCTGACACGGACTGAGCCCCGCCGCCGCACCTCGGCGACGATCACTTCGTGGCGCTGCCGGGCGAACGCCCGCGCGGTCCCGACATCGGCGGCGTCATCAGTCATACAGTGCGAAGCCTGCCGGACGGTGAAAGAAATGTCAACAGATCATCGAGAACTCGAACATTCGGGTGTTCGAATCCGTCGAAAGGTACTCATTCAACGCCAGACGTGTGCGAAAAACGTACATCGACCCTTGACATCAATGAACGGAACGTGGGACATTCGTACGGAGCACATACGTCCAACACGCAGTGCTCACGCACTCGACACCTGAGGGGGAGCAATGAACAGCAAGTACGAATTTTCACCGAGCCCGACCGACATCGGGTTTCCGATCACCCGGCGCGGCCTGATCGCAGGCGCCGGTGGCGTGCTCGCTCTTGGCGTGCTCGCGGCCTGTGGCGATGACGCAACGAAATCCGACGCCAGCACCGGCAGCACCGCCGCCACCGCCGCCACCACCGCCACCACCGGCGGCGGCGGCGGCGACACGGTCACGGTGGGCCTGAACGAGGCGTCCACCGCCGGCAAGCCCTACGACTCGTTGAAGGCGGCGCTCGACTCGAGCGGCCTCAACGTCGCGATCAACGGCGTGGACCACAACACGTTCCAGGACAACATCACCAACTACCTGCAGCAGCCCGACGACGTGTTCACCTGGTTCGCCGGGTACCGCATGCGTTTCTTCGCCGACAAGGGTTTGGTCGGCGACATCTCGGACGTGTGGACCAACCTCACCGACACCGCCGACAGCTTCAAGTCCGCGTCCACCGGCAACGACGGCAAGCAGTACTTCGTGCCGCTGTACTACTACCCATGGGCGGTGCACTACCGCAAGAGCCTGTTCGAGGAGAAGGGCTACACGGTCCCGACCAACAAGGCCGAGCTCATCGCTCTCGCCACCAAGATGCAGGACGACGGCCTGATCCCCTTCGCATACGCGAACGACGGCAAGTGGCCGGTGCAGGGCACTTTCGACATCCTCAACATGCGGACCAACGGCTACCAGTACCACGTCGACCTGCTCGCCGGCAAGGAGAGCTGGACCGACGACCGTACCAAGGCCGTGTTCACGACGTGGGCCGAGCTGCTGCCGTTCCATCAGGAGAACCCCAACGGACGCAAGTGGGAGGAAGCCGCCACGGCACTGGAGAAGAAGGAGGCGGGCATGTTCTATCTCGGCACCTTCGTAGCCAGTAACTCCAAGGATCAGGCGTACCTCGACGACCTCGACTTCTTCAACTTCCCCGAGCTCGATTCAGCGATCGGCGCCGACGCGCTCGATGCACCGATCGACGGCTTCATGATGGCGGCCAACCCCAAGAACGCGGAGGGCGCCAAGGCGCTGCTCGCCGCGCTCGGAGGCGCTGCTGCCTTCGACGCCTACAACAAGGTCAATCCGAGCAACGTCGCGGCGAACGGCGCGGCCGACGCGTCGGTCTACAACGCGGTGCAGAAGAAGTCGTCCGAGTTGGTGGGTGCTGCTAAGAACATTGCCCAGTTCCTCGATCGCGATACCAGCCCCGACTTCGTCTCGAACGTGATCGGCGATGCATTTGCCAGCTTCAACGCCGACCCGACACAGATCGACTCGATACTGAAGAGCATCGAAGAGCAGAAGTCGGCGTACCTCTAGTCGAGCGACGGACGACGCCACATGTCTTCTGATGCTGCGCCGACGGCGCCTCCTGCACGGAGGCGCCGTCGGCGCCTCAGCCAACTGTCGCGGAGCGACAAGCGCTGGCTCGCCATCATGGTGGGCATACCCACGGTCATCCATGTCGTGTTCGTCTGGCTGCCGGCGATCGCGACCATCCTGCTCTCGTTCACCAAATGGGACGGGCTGAAGCTCGGCACCTGGAGTCCCCTCGGGTTTCGCAACTACTGGACGATCTTCACGGTGCTCGAGGACAAGCTGTTCCCGGCGCTGTTCAACAACTTCGTTCTCCTCGTGTGGCTGTCGCTGTGCAGCGTGGTGGGCATGTTGCTCGCGTACCTGCTCGACAAAGGTGTCCGCGGAACGGTGATCTTTCAGAGCGTCTTCTACATGCCGGTGGTGCTGTCGTTGGCGGTCGTCGGGTTCATCTGGAAGAGCGTGATGTTCAGCCAGACGCAGGGCTTGTTCAACCTGGGTCGCTCTCACCCAATCGACTTCGTCGGCAACGCGGAGAAGATCTTCACGCTTCACCTGCCGTTCCTCGACAACCCGTTGGGCCTGTCGAAGAACTTCGCGGCGTTGCTGGTGGCGATGGCGTGGCGCCACATCGGTTACGTGATGGTGCTCTACCTGGCTGGGTTGAAGAGCGTCGATCCGTCGCTGCGCGAGGCAGCAGCGATCGACGGCTGCAACGAGTGGCAGAGCTTCCGACGAGTCGTCTTTCCGGTGATGAAGCCGATCAACGTGGTGGTGTTCGTGATCACGGTCATCGAGGCCCTGCGTGCGTTCGACATCATCGTCGCCCTCAAGGAACCGGTGGGCACGTCCGTGATGGGTGTGCTCGTGAAGAAGAACCTCGTCGGCGAAGGCGGTGGCAACGTCGGGGTGGGCTCCGCCTACGGCGTCGTGTTGCTCTTGCTCTGTCTCGGTTTCATCATCTGGTATCTCGTCAACCACTATCGGGAGAACGAGCTATGAGTGCGCAACTCACGGTGGTGAAACGCAAGCCCGGCTACTCCAAGTGGCTCAGGGTTCTGATGTACAGCTTCCTGACGGCCTTGGCGCTGGCCTGGCTCGTCCCGGTCGGCGGTGCGTTGTACGCCTCGTTCCGGCCCTATCAGGAAACGCAGACGAAGGGCATCTTCTCGTGGCCCGACTCGCTCACCGTCTCCAACTACAGCGATGCCTTCACACAGGGCGACATGAAGAAGACCTTCCTGAACACCGCCTTCATCGTGCTTCCGGCGATCGTGCTGATCCTGCTGATGTCGAGCTTCATGGCGTTCGCTGTCAGCCGCTTCAGCTTCCGGTTCAACATCGCTCTGCTGTTGCTGTTCACGGCGGGCAACCTGCTGCCGGCGCAGGTGCTCTTCCAACCGTTGTTCCAGATGTTCAAAGCGATGCCGTGGCCGGACGTCTTGAGCGACACCGACACGGGCAGCCTGCTGGGCACGAAGATCGCGGTCATCATCGTGCATGTCGCGTTCCAGACCGGCTTCTGCACCTTCGTGCTGAGCAACTACATGAAGACCATCCCCAAGGAGCTCAACGAGGCCGCCCTCGTCGACGGAGCCAGCGTGCCGCGCATCTTCTTCCAGGTGATCATGCCGCTGTGCCGGCCTGCGCTGGCGGCACTCGCCACGCTCGAGTTCACGTGGCTGTACAACGACTTCTTCTGGGCCGTTGTGCTGCTCAACCGGGGCTCTGAGCGGCCGATCACGTCATCGATCGCAAACCTCGGCGGCCAGTTCTTCACGAATGACAACCTTGTCGCGGCTGCCTCGATGATCGTGGCAATGCCCACCCTGCTGGTATATCTCATCCTGCAGAAGCAGTTCATCAGCGGTCTCACACTGGGTGCCAGCAAGGGGTAAATCACATGATCCATCTGCGCGGTGGCCAGGCCGGTGCCCGCACCGAGGTGGTGATCGACGAAGCATTCGGTGTGCCGGTCATCGTCCACTGGGGGGCGCCCTTGGGCGCGGTCGACGTCGCGTCCATCGCCGCCGCGCTCGCACGGCCACCGGTGCAGGGCGGGCTCGACGTGGTGGCACCGATCGGAGTGGTCCCCGAGCACGGCTCAGGGTTCCAGGGCCGGCCGGCGCTATCGGGCCATCGCCGAGGCGGCCAGGGTTGGGCGGCGCGGTTCGTTCCCGCCGGCGTGCGCGAGATCGATGGTGGCGTTGTGGTGGATGCGGTCGACGCGGTGGCGGGCTTGCGGTTGGCCTGTCGTGTGACGTTGGCCGATGTGCTCACCGTGTTGTGCACGATCACCAACGAGGGCACCGGTCGCTACCTGCTCGACGGGCTGCATCCCACCTTGCCGCTGCCGGCGCACGCGGCCGAATTGCTCACGTTCGACGGCCGCTGGTCGCGCGAGTTCCACCCGGTGCGGCGCCCGTGGGGCAGCGGCGCATGGGTGAGCGAAAACCGAGCGGGGCGCACCTCTCACGAACACGCACCCCTCGTGTTCGCCGGTGTGCCCGGTTTCGGCGAGTGGCAGGGCGAAGTGTGGGGCATTCATGTCGCGTGGAGCGGCAACCACACGATGCTCGCCGAATGCCTGCCCGACGGCCGTCGGTACGTGCAGGGCGGAGAACTGCTGCATCCGGGAGAGGTGTGCCTCGAGCCGGGCCAGTCGTACTCCTCGCCGGCGCTCGTCGGCACGTACTCTTCGTCGGGCCTCACGCCCGCGTCGTGGGGTTACCACCGGTCGGTGCGGTCGTTCGGGGCGCATCCGGTGCGGCCGCGCCCGGTGTTGCTGAACACGTGGGAGGCCGTGTACTTCGGCCACTCCACGGTGCGCCTGCAAGAGCTCGCGACGGCGGCCGCCCAACTGGGCATCGAACGATTCGTCCTCGACGATGGTTGGTTCGGTTCCCGCCGCGACGACCGACGTGGGTTGGGTGATTGGTGGGTTTCTCCGGAGGTGTACCCCGACGGTCTTGGCCCGTTGATCGCGCACGTGCGCGGCCTGGGGATGGAGTTCGGCATCTGGGTGGAGCCCGAGATGGTCAACCCGGACAGCGACCTGTTCCGCTCGCACCCCGAGTGGGCGCTGGTCACTGACGGCTACGAGCCGGTGTTGGGTCGTCATCAGCTGGTGCTGAACCTGGCGCACCCGGAGGCCTTCGCCCATGTGTTCGGCCAGCTCGACGCACTGCTGCGCGATCACCACATCGCCTACGTCAAGTGGGACATGAACCGCAACCACGTGCAGGGCAGTGGTGCCGATGGTGCCGCCGGTAGCCATGCGCAGACTCAGGCCTTCTATCGATTGGTGGACGAGTTGCGGGCCGCGCATCCAGGGGTGGAGATCGAGAGTTGCGCCAGCGGTGGTGGACGAATCGATCACGAGGTGCTGCAGCGGGCCGAGCGCGTGTGGACGAGCGATTGCAACGATGCGCTCGAGCGGCAGACGATCCAGAGGGGTGCCTCGATGCTCATTCCCTTCGAAGTGATGGGGGCACACATCGGCCCCACCCACTCGCACACCACCGGGCGCACGCATTCGCTGGCCTTCCGCTCGGTGACCGCGCTCTTCGGCCACCTGGGCGTGGAGTGGAACGTGCTCTCGCTCACGGAGGCCGAGCGCTCGCAACTGGCCGCCGTGATCGCAATGCACCGGCGGTTCCGTGGTCTGTTGCACAGCGGCGATGCCGTGCGTTTCGATCCCGTGCTGAACGGCCAAGCGGCGGCGAGCTATGCGTACGGCGTGTACGCCGCTGATCGCCGTGAGGCGCTCGTGGCTCACGTGCAGTTGACCACCGGCATCAGCCTGCTGCCGCCGCCGCTGCGCCTGCCGGGTCTGCTGCCCGAGGCCCGGTACGTCGTCGAGCAGGTACCGCTGCCCGGCGCGCGAGTGGAGTGGCCGGCCAGCGGCATCGGGTTGACGGGCACGCAACTGGCGGCGCATGGCATCCAGCTGCCCCGCCAACACCCCGAGTCTGGCGTCCTGTTGCACCTTCACGTCGGTTGACGGCCCGCTGCCGAACGACCTGTCCCACCGCTCGAGTCTTGCGCTCACCCGCTCTTCGGCCGATCTCCACGTGACGAAATGAGGGCGTCGGCTCACCCGCTCTTCGGCCGATCTCCACGTGACGAAATGGGCTGGTGTCGTCGCCGGAAACTGGTTCCCCGTCTCGGGTGCAGCGCCGCTTTCGGCCGCCCGAATCATCACGTGGAGATCGGAGGAATGGACGTGGCAGACAAGGGGGCGAGCGAGGTGGGAAGGGCGCCGGCGAGGCGTCCAACGCGGCACGGCACAGAGAGCGAGGCGAGGCACCGCGATCGGGGGCATGAGCTTGTCGCCGGGAACTACGTCGCACCCCTCCGGTACAACGAGCCGCATGCTTGATGAACGAATCACCCCCATCGCTCGCCCCCAGGAGCGTGCCTGCCTGTGGTGCCGCGCTGTGTTCGCGTTGCGGACAGGGTCTGGGCGCAAGAAGCTGTACTGCAAGGTCAGCTGCCGCCAGCGGGCGTACGAGCGTCGTCGCGGACTCGGCGTGTTTCCTCCGCCTGAGCGTCTGATCACTCGGCCCGGTGGCCCCCTCTCGCACCTCCCCAACCGATTCACCCGTTACGAGGCCGGCGGCATGACCGTCAACTTCGCACGCAAGGTGCACGCGCTACGGCCTGCCGGTTACGCCGAGCCCGGCGAGAAGCGCGCAACGCTGTGTGGCCTCAAGCGGCGTCCCAACAGTCGGCTGTTCAACGAGGGCCCGGTGGAGCGCACCTGTGCGACCTGCCTCCGCATTGCCAAGATGCGCCCCCCGGCGCGGCGCCCGTTCCCGTCCAGCGATCTCGCCGCGTATCGCGCCCAGCTCGATGCCGTCGGCATGCAACTGTCCGAGCACGGCATCAACAACCCGCTCGTGCGCCCAGACGTGAGTGCCCGCCTGCTGTTCGAGCTCCTGGCCGCCGCATAGCCGGCGCGGGCGAATCGAACAACGTGCGCGAGCGGGCGCCCCGTAGGCTTCCTCCTCGTGTCTGAACGCATCACCGCCGCCGACGTGGCAAAGGTCGCCCGGCTCGCCCGGCTCGCTGTCACCCCGGAGGAGATCGACCGCATGACGTCGCAACTGGACGGCATGCTCGAGCACTTCGCCGACATCGATGCGCTTGATCTCTCCGAGGTCACTCCGATGACGCAGCCGTATCCGCTGGTGAACGTCTTTCGACGGGATGTCGTCCGCCCTGGCCTCGACCGCGAGGAAGTGCTCGCCGCTGCCCCCGCCACCGAGGACGGGCGCTTCCGAGTGCCGCCGATCATCGGGTTGGAGGTTTGATGACACAGCAGCGCAACGCTTCCGAGATCGCTGCCGCCGTCCGCTCCGGAACCACCAAGGCAGCCGACGTCGTCGAGCACCACCTTGGTGCTATCGCCGCCGGCGAGTCCGAGATCCACGCGTTCAACCTGGTCCTCGCCGAGCAGGCCCGTGAACGCGCCGCTGCCATCGACGAGGCCGTCTCGGCCGGCCACGACCCCGGCCCGCTCGCCGGCGTCGTGGTGGCGCTGAAAGACAACATGTGCACTCGCGGGGTGCCCACCACCTGCTCCTCCAAGATTCTCGAAGGCTGGAAGCCGCCGTACGACGCCACGGTGGTGCGCACCCTGCGCGAGGCCGGCGCGATCATCATCGGCAAGACCAACCTCGACGAGTTCGCAATGGGCAGCAGCACCGAGAACTCTGCGTTCGGCCCCACCAAGAACCCGCACGACACCGGCCGCGTGCCCGGTGGCAGCAGCGGTGGCAGCGCCGCCTCGGTGGCCGCCGGCTTCAGCCAGATGGCTCTGGGGAGCGACACCGGCGGTTCCATTCGCCAGCCGGCTGCCCTCTGCGGCGTGGTTGGCGTGAAGCCCACCTACGGCTACGTCAGCCGCTATGGGCTGGTGGCCTTCGCCAGCAGCCTCGACCAGATCGGTCCCTTCGCCAACAGCATCGCCGATGCGGCACTCATGCTCGACGTCATCGGCGGCCACGACCCGCTGGACAGCACCAGCATCCCACAGGCTCACCCGTCGCTCACCGAGGCGATCCAGCAGGACGTGGAGGGTTTGCGCGTCGGCCGCATCACCGACCTGCCCGAGGGCGCCGACCCCGACGTGCAGGATCGTCTGGAGGCCGCGTTCGATGCGCTGCAGGCCGCCGGCGCAACCATCGTCGACGTGCAGGTGCCGGCGTTCACGTTCGGCCTCACCGCCTACTACCTCATCGCCCCCGCCGAGGCCAGCAGCAACCTCGCTCGCTACGACGGCGTGCGGTACGGGCTCCGTGTGGAGGCCGCCGACATCGACGCGATGTACGGCGCCACCCGCGCGGCCGGTTTCGGAGAGGAAGTGAAGCGGCGCATCATGCTCGGCACCTACGCCCTCAGCGCCGGCTACTACGACGCCTACTACGGCAAGGCGTTGAAGGTGCGCCGCCTGATCCACGACGACTTCCAGCGGGCCTATCAGCAGGCCGACGTGCTGCTGACGCCTACCTCGCCCAGCGTGGCCTTCAAGTTCGGGTCGAAGGTCGCCAACCCCTTCGCGATGTACCTCTGCGACACGTACACGATCCCCACCAACCTCGCCGGCCACCCGGGCATGAGCGTGCCGTTCGGCACCGGGGCCGAGGGTTTGCCGGTGGGTGTGCAGGTGCTGGCCGGCACCTTGCAGGAGCCGGTGATGTTCCGTGTTGCCGCTGCCCTCGAACGGAGCATGTCGTGAGTGCTTACGACGGTCTTCCCGGCGACTGGGAGCTCGTGGTGGGCCTCGAGGTCCACGTCGAACTGGCGACGGAGACGAAGTTGTTCAGCGCCAGCCCCAATCGCTTCGGCGATGAGCCGAACACCAACATCGACCCCGTCACGCTCGGCCTGCCCGGCGCGCTGCCGGTGCTCAACGAGCACGCGGTCGAACTGGCCATGAGCGTCGGCGCCGCGCTGAACTGCACCATCCAGCCGTGCACCTTCCACCGCAAGAACTACTTCTACCCCGACATGCCCAAGGCGTATCAGGTCACCCAGTACGACCAACCGCTCAACATCGACGGCCACCTCGATCTCCCCAACGGCGTGCGCATCGGCATCGAACGTGCGCACATGGAGGAAGACGCCGGCAAGAGCACCCACGTCGGTAGCTCCGGTGGTCGTGTGCACGGCGCCACCGCCTCGCTCATCGACCTCAACCGCGCCGGCGTGCCGCTCGTCGAGATCGTCAGCCGCCCCGACATCCGCAGCGCCGACGATGCGCGCTCATACGTCAACGAACTGCGCGGTATCCTCCTCGCCGTCGGCGCCAGCGATGCGAAGATGGAGGAAGGCTCCATGCGGGTCGATGCCAACGTCAGCGTGCACAAGCCGGGGACGCCGTTGGGTACTCGCTGCGAGATCAAGAACGTCAACAGCGTGCGCAGTGTCGGTCGCGCCATCGAGTACGAGGCCCGTCGCCAGATCGACCTCATCGAGGGGGGTGACCCAGTGCGCCAGCAGACCCGCCATTGGGATGAGGGCGATGGCCGCACGCACACCCTGCGCAGCAAGGAGGACGCCGACGACTACCGCTACTTCCTCGAACCCGACCTCGTGCCGTTGGTGCCGTCGGCGGAATGGATCCAGCGTGTGCGTGCAGCGCTGCCGATGCTGCCGACCGCCCGCCGCGCCCGCCTCGCCGAGGCCAGCGGCCAGGCTGCGGACAGCGAAGCCGTCACCAGCGTGGTCGAGCGCGGCCAGGACGAGTACGTGCTCGCAGTCGGCGAGGCCGGTGGGGACACCCCGCGCGCGCTCGTCCACGTGAAGGAGGCGTTCGCCGAATCACCACAGGTGCCCGCCGCCGACCTGGCCGCGCTCACCGTCTTGGAGACGAACGGTGTGCTCACCGCCACTCAGGCGAAGGCGGTGCTCGCCGAGATGGTGGCCAACAACGGTGGCGACGCCAAGGCGATCGCCGCCGCCAAGGGCTTCGAGGCGATGGACACGTCGGCGCTGGAAGGCTTCGTCGACGAAGCCATCGCCGCCGACCCCGACGCGTGGCAGAAGTTCTGCACAGGCGACGGCAAGGCGATCGGCGCGCTCGTCGGCTTGGTGATGAAGGCCAGCAAGGGCAAGGCCGACGGCAGGTTGGTGACGGCCCTGCTCAACCAGAAGCGGGGCTGAGCCTTCGCCGTGTTGCCGCAGCTCCCGGTGGTGTTCAGTAGGCTCGCCACCATGTCTCAGCCCGCTGCCTCCGCTCACCAAGGCACTCCAGTCGATGTGAAACCCCGTAGCCGCGACGTCACCGACGGTTTCCAGAAGGCGCCCGCTCGTGCGATGTTGCGCGCGGTCGGCATGACCGACGACGACTGGGAGAAGCCGCAGGTGGCAATTGCCTCCACGTGGAACGAGGTCACACCGTGCAACATGACGCTGCGCAAGCTGGCCGAGTTCGCCAAGGATGGTGTGCGCGCCGCTGGTGGCTTCCCGATGGTGTTCGGCACCATCACAGTCAGCGACGGCATCAGCATGGGTCACGAGGGCATGCGCGCATCACTCGTTTCCCGTGAAGTCATCACCGACTCGGTCGAATGCGTGATGCATGCCGAGCGGTTCGATGCGTTCGTCGGCCTCGCCGGTTGCGACAAGAGCATTCCAGCCATGTTGATGGCTGCCGCCCGGCTCGATCTGCCGAGTGTGTTCGTCTACAACGGTTCGACCATGCCCGGCAGTCACAACGGGGTGGCCACCGACATCACCAGCGTGTTCGAAGCCGTCGGCGCGTGCGCGCTGGGCAAGATCACCGAGGAGGAGCTCGGTGAGATCGAGCGCACCGCCTGCCCTGGTGAGGGTGCCTGCGGCGGGATGTTCACCGCCAACACGATGAGCTCCATCGCCGAGGCCATCGGCATGTCGCTGCCGGGCACGGCATCGCCGCCGGCCATCGACGTCCGTCGCGAAACTGATGCGCGATTGGCGGGCGAGGCCATCGTGAACCTGCTCCGCCTCGGCATCACGCCGCGCATGATCATGACCAAGGAGGCGTTCGAGAACGCCATCGCAATCACTTCGGCACTGGGTGGCAGCACCAACGCAGTGCTGCACCTGCTCGCCATCGCCAACGAGGCCGGTGTCGAGCTCGCCCTCGACGACTTCAACCGTATCGCCGCCACGGTCCCACACATCGCCGACATGAAGCCCGGTGGCCAGTTCCACATGAGCGATCTCGATCGCGTCGGTGGCGTGCCGGTCGTGCTGAAGCACCTCCTGGATGCCGGTCTGCTGCACGGCGACTGCCTCACCGTCACCGGCAAGACGATGGCGGAGAACCTGGCCGAGATCAACCCTCCCGCACCCGATGGCGTGGTGGTGCACCCGCTGGACAAACCGTTGCACAGTGAGGGTGGCATCGTCGTGCTACGCGGTTCGCTGGCGCCCAAGGGTGCGGTGGTCAAGGTCGCGGGCCTGTCTACGGCACAGAAGCAGTTCGTCGGCACCGCCCGCGTGTTCGACGGTGAGGACGGCGCGATGGAGGCCATTCTCTCCGGCTCCGTCCAGCCGGGCACGGTGCTGGTCATCCGCTACGAGGGCCCAAAGGGCGGCCCCGGCATGCGCGAGATGTTGGCCGTCACCAGTGCCCTCAAGGGTGCCGGTCGCGGTGCCGACTGCGCCCTGATCACCGATGGTCGCTTCAGCGGTGGCACGTGGGGGTTCTGCATCGGCCACGTGGCGCCGGAGGCCACTGATGGCGGCCCGATCGCGTTCGTGCACGACGGCGACCAGATCTCGATCGATGTGCACGAGCTGACGCTCGACCTGCTGGTCGACGACAACGAGATCGCTCATCGCCGTGCGTCGTGGCAGCCGAACCCGCCGCGCTACACCTCCGGCGTCTTGGGCAAGTACGCCAAGCTCGTGCAGGGTGCCGAAACCGGCGCCATCACCAACACGCTCTAGTTGAAACTCCGTGAACGCGTTCAAGCTGGGTGCGAAACCTATTCGCTGCGGCCGGCAAACCTCTGAAGGTGAACTCGGCGCGAAGCACCGTTCGAATCACGAGGTTGGAAGCTTCGATCATCACCGCGCAGGACCCCGTTATGTCTTGCCGAGACGACTTCTCACGGCTCGAAAG
>JANONE010000238.1:0-3278 GCA_031420675.1 Ilumatobacteraceae bacterium
GCGGAACCATGGCCGATCGCGAACTTCGAACCGTGCGCCCCGCGGTAATCGCGGGTGGTGCCATCGCGCATGCCGATGTGGCTGAGCAGACCGGACAACAACGCCTGGTGCACGCGGTCGGGATGCCCCGCCTCGCTGCCCTGGCGGATGCCGATCTGACCAGCCACCTGCCGCAGCTGGCTGAACAGGTCTTGCCACTCTCGCACCCGCAGGTAGTTCAAGTACTCGGTGCGACACAGCTTGCGGAACTGGCTGCTGCCCAGCGCTTGCTGCCGCTCGCGCAGGTAGTCCCACAGCTTCACCAGTGAGAGGAAGTCGCTGCCCGGCACCTGGAAGCGTCGGTGCATGTCGTCGGCAGCGGTTCTGTGCTCGGTGGGTCGCTCGCGTGGGTCCTGGATGCTCAACACGGCGGTGATGATCATCACCTCGCGGACACAGCCGTGCCGCTCGGCCTCCAGCACCATCCGGCCCAACCGCGGGTCGAGGGGCAAGCGCGCCAACCGTTTGCCGAGCGGGGTGAGGCGGCGTTGCCCGTCCGGTTTGTGGTTGGCACCGGCCGGTTCGATTGCGCCCAGCTCCTCCAGCAGCCCGTAGCCGTCGCGCACTGCGCGCGGGTCGGGCGGGTCGAGGAAGGGGAAGGCGCCGACGTCACCGAGGCCGAGTGCGGTCATCTGCAGGATGACCGACGCGAGGTTGGTGCGCAGGATCTCGGGCTCGGTGAACTCGGGCCGGTCGGCGAACCCGATTTCGTCGAAGAGGCGGATGCAGATGCCCGGCGCCACGCGGCCGCAGCGACCGGCGCGTTGGTTCGCCGAAGCCTGCGAGACGGCTTCGATCGGCAGGCGCTGAATCTTCAGGCGATGGCTGTAGCGCGAAATGCGGGCAGCACCGGCGTCGACCACGTAGCGCACGCCGGGGACCGTGAGCGACGTCTCCGCAACGTTGGTGGACAGCACCACCCTTCTCCCACGATGCGGTTGCCAGATGCGGTGCTGCTCGACGGCGGAGAGCCGGGCATAGAGCGGCAGCACTTCTGCCGGCGCGCCGTGAGTGACGCTGGAGGATTCGGCAAAGTGCCGTCGCAGCGCGTCGGCAGTGTCGTGGATCTCGCGCTCCCCGGAGAGGAACACCAGCACGTCGCCGTCGCCCTCCAGCGAGAGCTCGTCGACGGCATCGACGATGGCCTGCACCTGATCGCGGTCGTCGCCGGGCGCGTCCGGGTCGTCGGAGGCTGCGCGCTCACCGAACGGCCGGTAGCGCACGTCGACGGGGAACGTGCGGCCGCTGACCTCGATGATGGGCGCCGGGCTGCCATCGGGTCGGGCGAAGTGTGCGCTGAAACGTTGCGTGTCGATGGTGGCGGAGGTGACGATCAGCTTCAGGTCGGGGCGTTTCGGGAGCAGCTGCGCAAGGTAACCGAGCAGGAAGTCGATGTTGAGGCTGCGTTCGTGGGCTTCGTCGATGATCAGCGTGTCGTAGCGGCGCAGCATGCGGTCGCGTTGGATTTCGGCCAGCAGGATGCCGTCGGTCATCACCTTCACGAGCGTCTGCTCACCGACGGTGTCGGTGAAGCGAACGGTGTAGCCGACGGTGGTGCCCAGGTCGCTGCCCAGTTCCTCCGCCACCCGTTCGGCGATCGTGCGCGCCGCCACGCGGCGGGGTTGGGTATGGCCCACGAGGCCGGAGACCCCGCGCCCGAGATCCAGGCACAGCTTTGGCAGCTGGGTGCTCTTGCCCGAGCCGGTCTCGCCCGCGACGATCACCACCTGATGATCACGAATGGCGGACATCAGGTCGTCACGTCGAGCCGCAAGTGGGAGGGCCTCGGGGCAGGCGAGCGCACCCCGTGCGCGGAGCATCTCGATGGTGGTGGCGCGGCGTGCGGTCGCGGCGTGCGCGGGAGAGGGCGGCTGTTGAGCGGGCATGGCGGATTCGAGCGTTCAGCATGGCACCGAGCGAGCGCGTCGCGCACGGTGATTGGCGGCGGCGAGAGCGCCATGCAACCATTGGAGAGTGACTGCCAGGTGGACCACCCTCCTTCCGGTCCTTTCCGTGGCCGCCGTCGCCCTCCTCGGCGTGGCCTGCGGCAAGGAGCGAGAGGCCGAGGGACCGATGACCGAAGGTGAGCAAATCTCGCTCGCCAGCAGCTGCACGGCGTGCCACGGGCCCAACGGCGAGGGCGGCGTCGGGCCCAAGTGGAAAGGGCTGTACCAGTCGGAGGTCACGCTCGCCGACGGCTCGACGGTCACCGCCACCGACGCCTACCTCACGGAAGCGATCAGGGATCCGACCGCCAAGCAGGTCGCCGGCTATGGCCCGATGCCGCCGAACACCCTCGACGACGCCGAGATCCAGGCTGTCGTGGACTTCATCAAGTCGCTGGCGACGTAGTCGGGCGAGCCCTGCTGGATCAGCCGGCCGGTACCAGCACTGCGCCTATCACTTGGATGACGCCGTTGGTCGCCTGCACGTTCTGCACCAAGATCGGGTTGCCATCGAGGTAGGTGACGCCGTCGACCTTGGTCACCGTCAGCTCCACACCGGCCACCGTCAACAGCTTGCCTTCGACCAACTGGTCGGTGGTGAGCTTGCCGGCGACGACGTGGTAGGTAAGCACCGTGGCGAGCAGCTTCGGGTCGGCCAGGACCGCGTCGAGCGTCGCCGCAGGGAGTGCGTCGAAGGCATCGTCGGTGGGAGCGAAGACGGTGAACGGCCCGTCGCCCTGCAAGGTGGCGACGAGATCGGCTTGGGTGACCAGGCCGGCAAGGGTGTCGAAGCCGGGCAGGGTGGTGGCGACGTCGATGATGTCGCCGAGTGCAGGCACCAGCACATCGCTCATCGCGTACAGGTAGCCGTTGCTGGCCTCGACGCCCGCGCCGATGGCGTTGCCATCGACGTAGAACGTGCCGCCGCTCCCGGTGACGGTGAGTGTGGTGCCGGCTGCCGTTGTCAGCTCACCGGCAGCGAGCTGCTCGGGCGTGATGACGCCGGGCACAACGTGGTGCAATAGCACCGTCTGCAACATGTCGGGGTTGTCCTGCACCGCGTGCAGGACGTCGAGCGGCAACTTGGCGAACGCGTCGTCGGTCGGTGCGAACACCGTGAACGGGCCGCCTCGCAAGGTGTCGATCAGGGCGGCATCCAGGGCCATGCCGGCCAACTGGGTGTAAACGTGCCCGGTGAGCGCTGTCGCGACGAGGTCGCCCACCGGCATCGGCGTCTCGACCGTCGTCGTGGAACCCGCCGCGGCTGCGGCCGAAGTGGTGGTGACGGCATCA
>JANONE010000239.1:0-2435 GCA_031420675.1 Ilumatobacteraceae bacterium
GGCCCGCTCGGATCCGGTCCGGCCGCAGCGACGGCCACGATGGCCGCCACAACCATGTCCACAGGGATTACGTCGACGACGCCTTCGGGGATGCCGGGGAACTCTTTCAACAATCCGCGCGCATATGAAATGATGACCGGCTCGGCCATACGGAAACCGCGGATCCAGCCCGGACGGGGCTCCGCCATCGCCGACTCGATGATCGACGGCCGCACGATTGTTACCGGCACGCCATCGCGTGTCTCCAGCAGAGCGCGCTCGCCGAGCGCCTTGGTGTAGGCGTAGGCGTCGGGCCAACCGACGCTGGCGGCGCGAGCGCGGCCGGCTTCCACCAACTGCGCCTTCACCCATGCCTCGCGCAGGCTCTCCGTCTTGGAGGCAAGTGCCGGGCCGCCGGCTGCGCCCAGCTCCTTGTGGGCTTCGCTACGGAAGTGGGCGAGCTGGCCGATGCCGCGGCTGGCGGCGTCGACATCGCCACGGAGGCGACGGCTGGCCGCCACTTCCTTCTTCCAGTTGAGGCCGATGTCCCAGTGGCCTTCGCTGACCAGCGCCTCCGGCGCGTTGCCGCGGCGGTTGCCGGCGACATAGCAGGTGCTGACGCCCACCATGTGGGGCGTGATGTTCAGCGCCTGCAGCGTCTGGGCGACGCGCACGGGGCCCATCAGGTTGATCTCGACGGCGCTGTCCAGCGGGCTGTCGAACGACACGGCGGCGGCGGAGTGGATCACGATGTCGCAGCTGGCGAACACGGCGCGGTCAGCGTCGTTCAGCCCCAGCCCGTCGGTGCTGACGTCGCCGCCGATGGCCACCACACGGCGGGCGACCATGGCCTGGAAGTCCTCTGCCGTGTCCTTCAGGCCGTCTTTGAGGCGGTCGAAGGCATTGTTCTTGAAGATCTCGCGCCGCACGCGCTCGGTGGCGTCGTGGCGCTGGCTGGGCCGAACGAGCAGCACCAGCGTGCAGCCGGGGGCGCTGCGCAGCAGGCGCTCGACGAGCGCGGTGCCCACGAAGCCGGTGCTGCCGGTGATGGCGATTCGCTTGTTCGCGAGCTGTTCGGCGATCATGCGACCCCTTTCCGAAGAGCATGTCTAGCACATCTCTCTACCATATGGTAGACAGAGATTCGGATGTCTCGTCTCGGCCTGATGGCATTGTTCGGCCCACGGGCGCGAACACAGGCGGCGGTGGCAGCGTTGCGCGCCCGCGGGGCTGGCTGCGGCCAGATCTGGCATGGAATCGCGCCCACGGTTTGGCGCCAGTCAGCAGGCGTTGATGGCTGGTGACACTCGCGTACGCATCCTCGAAGCGGCCACCGACCTGTTCGGCCTGCGCGGTGTGGATTCCGTATCGCTCGA
This sequence comes from Ilumatobacteraceae bacterium, assembly GCA_031420675.1. GTDB lineage: Bacteria > Actinomycetota > Acidimicrobiia > Acidimicrobiales > Ilumatobacteraceae > UBA668. The sequence goes on from JANONE010000239.1 coordinate 1,356, forward strand.
CGTGATCGCTGCCGAGGTGGGGGTGGCCAAGCAGACGTTGCTGTACTGGTTCCCCTCCAAGGACGACCTCGTGCAGGCGGTGCTGGTGCAGGCGGCGACGCAGTTGAGCGTGGCGATCGAAGCGGCCATACGGGCATCCAGCGACGACCCGCTGGATCGCATCGAAGCCGTGGTCCGCGCCGTGTTCCGTCCGGCCGTGCGCCGCCCGTCGCTGCTCGGCCTGATCCGCGAGGTCAGCCGCCTGTCGCCGGCGGTGGGTGAGCGGTTCCACGCCGAATTGCGCCCGCTGGTCGATCGGGCCGTCGTCTACCTGCAGACGGAGATGGATCGCGGCCGCGTGCGCCGCGCCGACCCCCGCCTCATCGCCGCCCTCTGCTACGCCACGGTCACCGGCATCGCCACCGAACCGGAGGTGCTGCGCAGCGTCGGCTGGCAACCGACGACCGCCGAACTGCGTCGCCTGCGGACGGAGCTGCTCGCATTCCTGCGGGCGGCACTGGCCCCGTCCCTGGGACAGTGAGCCCAGCCGACTGAGCGGCGTTCAGTCGACCAGTTGCAGCGTCACCCGGCAGGTCGCGCCGGCAGCGAGCTGCTCGGCCTTGCGTACGGGTTGCTTCACAGGCAGCACGTACGACTCGGCCTTGGTGTCGGGGAAGATGGAGGTGCTCCAAGTGGTGGAACCGATGGTCACCTTCACGCGTGAGGATCCGAACCCGCGCTTCGTCTCGCAGGTGAGCTCGTCGATCTCGTCGGCGACATCGAATGGCAGCGTCACGAAGTGCCACGAGCCACCGCTGTGGATCCACAACGTCGCGTCGAAGACGTACGCGCTCATGCGACCGGGTTGACCGCTTCCATCACGGCTCGATGGAACGCGGTAATGCCCATCACCAGGTGCTCGTCGGGCGTGTCTTCCTCCTTGGTGTGGGAGAGGCCGGCGATCGACGAGGTGAACACCATCGCGGTGGGGACCACGCGGGCCATCTCGGAGGCGTCGTGCAGCGCACCGCTGGGCAACGCGAAATCGTGACCCTCGACGGCCTTCACCGCACGGCGAACGGAGTCCACCAACGTCGCGTC
>JANONE010000240.1:0-2521 GCA_031420675.1 Ilumatobacteraceae bacterium
GACCGCTGGCGGAACACACTCGCGGCGTCCGCGGCGTGGTACGGCCGGCTCGGCGGGCTCACCCACGAACTCAAGGCTGGTGCGCAAATCGAGCGGGCGCATGAACAGACCACGGCGGCGTACCCGGGGGGCCTGGTGTACTTCGACCTGGGGAGCGAGCCGTACCAGGTGCAGTACAACGAAGGGTTCGGCACCTCGTCGCTCCGCGGCGACACCGCGCGACTCACGGTCTACCTGCAAGACCGGGTGCGCCTGGGGTCGCGTGTCACGCTGTCGCCGGGCTTCCGGCTCGATCGCTTCCGTTGGTCCACGGCTGCCACCGCCAATCTGTTGAGCACGACCCCCGTGTCGCCGCGGATGGGCATCGCGTGGGACGTGCGGAGCGACCACCGCACGGTGGTGCGCGCGCACGTGGGCCGCTACACTGACCCGGCGTTCGCCCAGCCCGTGCTGCTCGCCGACGTGGCGCAGCGGCCGATTCAGATCCTCGCGCGGGTCGTCGCACCCGGAGTGTTCGAGGAGATCCAGCGAACGGACCTGCGCAGCCGCGTCATCGACGACGACATCCGCCACTCCTATGTCGACAAGTTCGTCGGCGGGGTCGAGCAGCAGCTCTTCGGTGGCCTCACCGTGCTCGGCCAGTACATCCACCGGGAGTTCCGCTCGTTCATGGCGTACGTCCCGGCCAACGTGACCTGGACGCCGGTTCAGCGCCAGGATCCCGGTATCGACGGCCGGCTGGGCACACCTGACGACGGCGCGGTGTTCACGGTGTTCTCACGGGTGTCGACCGGACCCGGGGGCACGCTCTATCAAAACCTCGAGAACGGCTCGCGGCAGTATCGGGCCGGTCAACTCGTCGTGCGCACCACGGCCGCCGGTCCCTGGCAGTTGCAGGCGTCGTACACCAGGTCGCAGACGCGCGGCACGGTCGGCACCGGACTCCACGCCAACGCCGGCGTGCGCGTGTTCCACTCGTTCAACCCGAATCGGCTCATCAACGGCGGCGATTTGGTCACCGGCTTCGACCCCACCAACGAGTTCAAGGTGCTGGGTCTGTGGAGCCCGCGTCGCTACGGCGGCTGGGTGGTCAGCGGCGTGTATCGCTACATGACCGGCGGCGCCTGGGGGCGGACGTTCATTGCCACCGGACTGCCGCAGGGTGGCGAAACGATCCGGGTCGAGCCGCGCGGCACCCGCCGGCTCCCCGCCATCAATCAGCTCGATCTGCACGTCGAGAAGACGGTGCGCGTGCGCGGCCGCGTGCTGGGCGCGTTCGTCGACGTGTTCAACCTGTCCAATCAGGGCGTGGCCGATTCCGACTGGCCCGACGTCGTCAACGCGAATCCCGGCGCGAACTTCGGCGTCCCGTTCCTGTGGCGACCGCCGCGGCAGGGACGTCTCGGCTTGCGGCTCACGTTCTGAGCGGGCGCCCCACGATCGGGGATAATCGCCGAGAGTGATCAACCGACGCGATTTCCTTGGCGGCACCGTGTGTGGCTCAGCCGCCGGCGCGGCCACCGCCGTGCTCGCTGGAGCGGCCCGGCCCGAGCCTTCGCCGCCGCCCACGCCCGCACCCGCACCACCTCCACCGCCGCCACCGGCGCTGCCGGAACACGCGCGCCTGAGCTTCTCGCAGCAGGGCGAAGACATCGTGCTGTTCCACGTGCTGCACGAGCTGATGAAGATCGCGACGCCCACCTACATGGATGTGGGCGCCGCATACCCGGTGCGCGGCAACAACACCTACCTGCTCTACACGACCGGTGCGCGCGGCGTGCTGGTGGAGCCGAACCCGGCGCTCGCCGCGCAGTTGCGCAGCAAGCGCCCCGGCGACACCGTGGTTGAAGCCGGCATCGGTGTGGCCGACGCCGTCGAGGCGGACTACTACGAGATCAAGGGCAACGCGATGCTCAACACGTTCTCGCCCGAGCAGGTCGCGCATCTGCAGCGCGGCAAGACCGAGAGCGTCGTCGAACGGGTCGTGAAGATGCCGCTGCTCAACATCAATCGGGTGATCCAGCAACACTTGGGCCGGGCGCCCGACTTGCTGTCGACGGACGTCGAAGGCCTGGACGACGCCATCATCCGGACCCTCGACCTGTCACGGTTTCGTCCAGCGGCCATCTGTGCCGAAACGGTTCCGACGATGACGTCGGGCAGACTATCCAGGACGACCAGGTATCTGGCGTCGAAGGGCTACATTCCCCGCGGCGGCTCGGTCTACAACACCATCTACGTGGATGCGCGACGGATCTGAGGCTGGGCGGCGTCGGGGAAACACTTCACCGCGAGTCCTTCGTTGAATCATCACCAATCACACGCGAGGAAGACACCGATGGCAGGCACGTCGACGAAGGAAACCCTGGGCTTCCAGGCCGAGGTCTCTCAGCTCCTGAATCTGATGATTCACTCCCTGTACGGGAACAAGGAGATCTTCCTGCGCGAGCTGGTCTCGAACGCCTCGGATGCCGCCGACAAACTGCGGTTCGTGGCCATGACCGACGGCGCGCTCTTCGAG
>JANONE010000241.1:0-2333 GCA_031420675.1 Ilumatobacteraceae bacterium
TGAGGTGCAAGCCGTCGTCGCGCATCGCCGCGTCGGCCGCTGCGCCGGTCTGCGCGAACCACCGATCCAGGCGCACGACCTCGATGACATCTCGATATTCGGAGGCCACGGTTTCGATCACCTCCGCCATGCGCTGCCAGCCATCGAGCGAATAGTTCTCGGACGCCCAGCCGAGCCACCAGTCGGCCGGCTGCGGCGGCACCACCCACGCGATGTGTCGCACCCCGGCGTCGATCAACCGCTGCGCTGCAGTGCGATAGTCGTCGAGCATGCGCTCGCGGTAGCGGTCGTCGGACGGCCGCAACATGCCCTCTTCCCCGCTCCACTGCCGCAACGAGATATCGGGAATCGTCACCAGGATCACGGCGACAGCGGCGTGACTCGTACTCAACACGCTCGGCAGCGTGGTGCCCAACATCTCGCCGCACCTCTTGACGAACACGCCGCTGTCGTCGCCGATCATCGCAGTCCCTCTGATGAGCCCACAGCCCACTCCCGCCACCGAGGTCACGTGCCGATCGGGAGCCTCCGCGGCCCATGCCTCCACGCCCGCCCACAGCGCCACGGCCGTCGAGTCGCCGATCAGCACCATGTTCACCGGCCCCGAGGGCAGCGCCTCCGTTGTCGTTGGTAATGTCGTTGGCAATGTCGTCGGCAATGTCGTCATCTCCGTCGGGTGCGCCGGTGGTGACGACACGAGGGTCGCGGTGCTGGTGGGTGTCGTCGCTGACGGCGCCGCGGCGACGAGCCGGCGACCGGGCGCCGTCGGCACGACCACCAGCGCCAGCAACAGCACCGCCGCCGTCACCGGAATAGCCACCGACATCGCGATGCGCGGCATGAAGCCGCTGCGCCGAACCGGTCGCTCCAGCAGCCAGTAGGAGGTGAGCGCGGCCGCCAGCGTGATCGCGATGCGCACAGCGAACAGCGGCCAGCCGTGCACGTGCACCGACCGGCGCGTCGCCAACAGGAAGATCGGCCAGTGGAACACGTACACGCCGTAGCTGATGCGCCCCAGCCACACCAGCGGACCGAACGAGAACACGGTGCGCAACACACCGGGCACCTGCAGCCCGAGGATCAGCGCCGCCGACGCGAGGCTGAACAGGCCGAGCCAACCAGCGAATGCCGGCCCTCCACGGGTGGGCCACTCGATCGCTGCCCACAGCACCACAGCGAGCCCCGCCACGCCGAGCAGACCGAGCCCACGCGAACGCTGCTGCCACAGCAGGCACCCGGCCGCCAGCGCAGCGCCGACGAGGATCTCACCGAGCCGAGCCGGCGTGGCCCAGTACGCAGCGTCGGGCCCCCACCGCAGGGCGATCGCACGGGCGCCCACGCAGGCCACCGCGGCCAACACCGCCAGGTTGATGAACAGCCAGCCGCGACCCTTCGAGACGCGGGCAAGCAGCAGGAACGCGAGCGGCCAAACCCAGTAGAACTGCTCCTCCACCGCCAGCGACCAGAAGTGATCCACCGGGCTCGACAGGCCGGCGGAACGACTGAGCAGATCCGCGTACGAACCCGAACCGTGCAGCGCGTTCCAGTTGGCCACCTGCAACGCAGCCGTGGTGATGTCGCGCCGAAGGTGCGGCACGCCCGCGAACTCGCCGCTCCACGTCAGCAGCGAGATAGCCACCAGGCCCAGCAGGCTCGCCGGCAACAACCGTTTCGCGCGGCGAGCCACGAACGCCGACCACGACACCCGACCGGTGCGCTGATGCTCCAGGATCAGCAGCGACGTGATCAAGAAGCCGGACAGGGTGAAGAACACCGAGACCCCCACGTACCCACCACCCATCCACGCGAACCCGCCGTGGAACAACAACACGAGCGTGACTGCCACCCCGCGCAGACCATCGAGTGCGGGCTGATACCCGAACTGTCGGTCGCCGGGCACCGGGGTTTGATGCACGGGGCACAACACGGCGATGCACGGTAACGTCCCCTGGCGATGGCGTCCACCCCCTTCCTCGACGCGGCGTTCGGCCGTCCGGCCGCGCACACGCCCGTCTGGTTCATGCGTCAAGCCGGCCGCAGCCTTCCGGAATACCGCGCGCTCCGCGGCGAAGGCAGCATCCTGGACGCGATCAAGGTGCCGGAGCTGGCCACCGTGCTCACGCTGCAGCCGGTCCGTCGCTATGGCGTCGATGCGGCCGTCCTGTACAGCGACATCGTCGTACCCGCCCATGCGGTCGGGTTCGGGATCGACGTCGCCCCCGGCACCGGACCCGTCTGCAGTGAACCGTTCCGAAGCGCCGCCGACCTCGTTCGTCTACGCGAATTCGAGCCGGAAGCAGACACGCCGTACGTGCTCGAGACGGTGCGCCAGA
>JANONE010000242.1:0-3645 GCA_031420675.1 Ilumatobacteraceae bacterium
GCGCGACCGGTGAATCACCCGCCAGGATGGTGGCCAGTTCGTCGGCAGCCGAGCGCGGCAGCGCCGTGTCGGGCAGGAACAGGAAGATGCGAGTGATCGGCGTAGACCCACCGTCGAACACCTCGATAGCGGCGATCCTGCCCGATTGAGCGCCCGTCTGGGCCGAAAGGTCGAGCAAGATGGTGAACGTGTCGACCAGCGAGGGGTCGACATCGGTGAACGTGAAGCCGCCGTTGGGGGCCACCTCGCTGGCCAGCGCGGTGACCGTCTTGTTGCTGCCGGTCGGCTCGGTCACCGGTGGGGCCGTGACCGGCGGTGTCGTGGCCGGCGGGGCCGTGACCGGCGGTGTCGTCGCGGGAGGTTCGGTGACGGGCGGTTCGGTGACGGGCGGGGCGAGGTTGGCGAACAACGGGTCGAGCGCACATCGGTTCGCGCCGAGGCTGTCGGCGAGGTCGGAGTTGGCTGCGACCAGCGCATCGAACGAACCCGTCTTGGCGTCGACGGTGGCCTGATCCGCGGCCGATGCAGCCGCGGCGATGTCGTCGAGCAGATCGATCTGGTCACTCATGTTCGCCAGCAGCTCTTTCGCATCACTGACGGCGGGTGCGTCGCCCGCGGGCACCGCCAGCTTCTTGAGGCCGGCGAGGGCATCTTCGAAGCTCTTCGAGGCGGAGGCAGCGAACGCAGCCACGTCGGCCGACGACGCGGGCCGCGTGAGATCGCGGTCGAGTGCCCGGCAGGCGTCGTCGATCTGGTTGACGAACTCGCTGGCGCTCACGCCACCACCGTCGCTACAGGCAGCCAGCCACAACGCAGCCACCGCCACTTTCGCCATCCGGCCATGGTTCATCGCTGCCCGTCCCTTCCTGTCCTGAGTTCACACCGTAGACCGCGCGACCATCGCCGATGGGTAACGTCGCTTCGTGCCGTTCCTGCCACCGCACACCCACCGCGACGCGGGGGTGTTGCTCACCACGCGTGGCATCCGTGGTTTCGTCGATGGTCTCGTCAGCCTCAGCCTCGCCGCGCTGCTCCCGTTGCTCGGGTTCACGGGTCTGCGGATCGGCATCATCGTCACCGGCATGTTGTTGGGCTCGGCCGCGATGACGATCCTCGTCGGCACCAAGGGTCATGCGGTGCCCCGTCGCACGTTGTTGTTCGCCGGCTCGGCGCTGATGATCGCGACCGGCGCAATGTTCGGTCTGGTCACCTCCTTCGCATTGGTCTTGCTGGTGGGCGTCGTCGGCACGCTGAACCCCACCGCCGGCGACGTCAGCGTGTTCCTGCCGCTGGAGCAGTCGATGCTTGCCGGCACCACCCCCGCCGTCTCGCGCACTGCGCTCTACGCCCGCTACACGTTCATCGGCGGCATTGCCGGCGCGCTGGGATCCTTGGCCGTTCGGATTCCCGAGGCGATCGCCCGGCACACGTCGGTGTCGGAGCAGGTGGCCCTACGTTGGTGCTTCGGCGTCTACTTGTCGGCCGGGGTCATCGTGCTGCTTCTGTACCGCTCGCTCGACGGCGCCGAGGCCGATGCGCAGGCCGCGACCGCAGCACCTCTGGGCCAGTCGAAACGCGTCGTCTATCGCCTCGCCGCGTTGTTCTCGCTGGATGCGTTCGGTGGCGGGTTCGTGGTGCAGTCGCTGCTGGCACTCTGGTTGTTCCGCCGGTTCGATCTGTCGGTGGGCGCGGCAGGCACACTGCTGTTCGTCACCGGCACGCTCAGCGCTGCGTCGGGCTTCGTGGCCGCATGGCTTGCGGCCCGCATCGGGCTGGTGCGCACGATGGTGTTCACCCACCTCCCCGCCAACGGCTTCCTCATCGCCGCCGCCTTCATGCCGACGATGCCACTGGCTGTGACCATGTTGGTGCTGCGCAGCCTGCTGAGCTCGATGGACGTGCCGGCGCGCACCTCCTACGTGATGGCTGTGGTGTCACCTGCCGAACGGGCGGCGGCGGCAAGTGTCACCAACGTGCCCCGGAGCCTGGCTGCTGCGCTGCCGCCGACCGCCGCCGGTTGGATGCTGGACCACAGCACGTTCGGTTGGCCACTGGTGATCGCAGGTACTGCGAAAGCCGTGTACGACCTCCTGCTCTTGCGGCAGTTCCGCCACCTGCACCCCGAGGAGGAGCAGGCGCTCACGAAGTTCGATAGGCGCTAGTCGCGTGGGCCGAGCAAGCGATCGATTGCTACTTCGATCTCCGGTTCGCTGAGCAGCATCAGCTTGGCGGCTTCGCCGAGCGGGATGAAGCCGTCCTTGCTGGTGGCTCGCGCCATCCGGCCAGTGAACCCGGCGTCGATCAAGGCGGCCAGTACGCCTTCCGCGACACCGCCCGAACGACGAGTTTCGTCGACCACCAACACGACCCCGGTGGCCTGCGCTTCGCGCAGGATGTCGTCGATCGGCAGCGGAGCGATCCACCGCATGTCCAGCACCCTTGCGTAGATGCCACGGGACTGCAGCCGACGGGCCACCCGCAGCGACATGAACAGGCCATTGCCGTACGTGACGATGGTGAGGTCGCGGCCGTCTCCGTACGTGCGGGCGGCGCCGATGGGCACGTGCGCGCTCGGGTCGGGGGTGGCCAACCACAGGCGATCGCCGGGCTCGATCAGGTCGGCGGTGTGATAGCGGGCGATGGGTTCCACCATCACGCCCACGGTGCCGTCCACCTGCGCGGCCGCCACCAAGGTTCGCAGCATCGCGGCCGCATCGTCGGGCCGCGCCGGCACGGCCAGCACGACGCCCGGAAGGTCGCGCAGCACCGTCAGCGAATCGTCGTTGTGGAAGTGACCGCCGAAGCCCTCCTGGTAGCCCAGGCCGGCGATGCGCACCACCATGCCGTTGCGGTACTGCCCGTTGGAGAAGAACTGAATCGTCGCGGCCTCGCCGCGCAACTGGTCCTCGGCGTTGTGCAGGTAGGCAAGATACTGGATCTCGGCGATCGGGAGGAAACCACTGATAGCAGCACCCAGCGCCAAGCCGAGGATGCTGGTTTCGTCGAGCAGGGTGTCGAACACACGAGCAGCGCCGGCCTGGGCGAGCAGGCCCTTGGTGACTCCGTAAACGCCGCCCTTGGCCGCCACGTCCTCCCCGAACAGCAGCAGGTTGCCGTACTCGTTCAGCAGTTCGGCGAGGGTGGCGTTGATCGATTGTGCGAGGGTGAGCGGTGCACGCGTTGCCGGCACCGGCGCAGCTCGCACCACCGCGGCGACAGCGGCCGGACTGCGTGGAGCGAGCGGTGCCAGCACGTCATCGGCGGTCGTCAACTGTGGCCACTCGGCCACAGTGACGGCCATCTCATACACGCGTGCGCGCAGCTCGTCGTGACGCGCGGCGAGGCTCTCCGGGGTGTGCTGACCGCTGGCCACCAAGCGGCGCGCCGTCGCAGTGATGGGGTCGCGGTCCGCGTCGGCACGCAATTCGGCGGGTGCGCGGTACGCGGTCTCCACGTCGGTGCCGGCGTGGCCACCGAAGCGGACGGTACGCAGGTGGAGGAAGGCAGGCCGTCGCTTGATGCGCACCCACTCGCCCAACTCGGCAGTCAGCGCGAGGACGCCCTCCGGGTCGGTGCCATCGACCGACTGGTAGCGCAGATGCTGCCGGTTGCCGTAGGCGCTCTCGATCCAGTCGGCCGGAGTGC
>JANONE010000243.1:0-1800 GCA_031420675.1 Ilumatobacteraceae bacterium
GTGCGCGCCGAACGTGCAGCGAAGAAGTCGGAACCACCGAGCAACAACGCCGCCGTGATCGCGAACGTCAGCGCCAGACCCATGACGGGCGACGCTACTCAACCGGCGGGCTCCCCCACTGCCTCACCCATCGCCGATCAGCTGAAAGCTCGTCGCGAGACGACCCCCGAATTGATCAGCCGTCGAACGGGCGCGGCCGGCCAGGAACGTGCGTGCGTCGGCCATGTCGCCTTCGAGCGCCTCCAGGTACGTCGCGTGTGCTTCCAAGGACGCAATCGCGCGTTCCAGCCCCGCTTCGACTGCAACGGCGTGAGTCGGATTCGAGGATCCCGCGATCGCCACCCACCTGACTCCGCCCCACGGCTGCAGGCCCTGGTCGATCTGTTCGGGGAAGATCCAACGGTTTCCGGCATCGCCGACGGCGTCGAGCACCGCCCGACCGGTGTTGCGGTGATCTGGCGAGTTCCAATGCCGACCGGACCAGCTGTCCTCGTGGTTGAGCGTCACGACCAACTCCGGACGGTGTCGACGAACCGCCGCCGCGATGTCGCCGCGAAGCGCCAGCGAGTGCTCGATCACACCGTCTCGGTGTTCGAGGAACTCGACGAGCTCCACGCCCACGCACCGCGCAGCCGCGATCTGTTCCCGTTCGCGAAGCGGTCCACAGACAACGGGGTCGAGACCGTCGATTCCGGCCTCACCCCTGGTGACGAGCAGGTAGCTGACCGACTTACCGGAGTCCGTCCACATGGCGATCGCCGCCGCCGCACCGTACTCCAGGTCGTCAGGATGGGCGACGACCGCAAGTACGCGATCGAAGTCGTTCGGCATTTCCAGCAGTTGTTCCACCCAGAACTTCTACCACTTCGTGCTGTGGCTCAACATCCGCAGCGCTGCCGCGGCGGCGCTGGCCCGGCAGCAGGCGCCGCAACGCTGCCACCACCGCGTCGGAATCAGCCTCGCTGTTGTGCGCAGTGAAGCTGACCCGAATGAACTGCTGGCCGTTCCACACCGGCAACGGAACCTCGATGCGGTACTCATCGAACAACCGCTCCTTCAACGTCACCACGTCGACGGCGGCCGGAAGGCGAACAGAGTCCGCTTGCACCGCCGGCCAGTCGTGTGACTCGCGGAAGTCGAGTGCCGCGGCGACCGCCAGGAACGGCGAGAGGTCGCGTGTGCCTTGCCATTCGTGGTAGTCGACGAACTGCGAGTCGCTCGGGTGGTCGCTCTCCCAGCCCCAGCTGACCACGAGGGGGTCGAGCCAGGACTGCACCTCGCGGCGGGCATACAGGAACGAGCAACCCTTTGGGGCGCAGAGCCATTTGTGCAGCGCCCCGGTGTAGACATCGCAATCGAGATGCGACAGGTCGAGCGGGATATGGCCGGGCACGTGTGCCCCGTCCACGATCGACACGATGCCGGCCGCTCGGGCACGGCGGCACAGTTCGGCGACGGGGAAGATCAACGCCGTTGCGCTGGTGAGGTGGTCGAGGAACAGCACCCTGGTGCGCGGCGTGACCGCCGACCACACGCGCTCGACGAAGTCGTCGGCGGTGGTGACGGGCACCGGGATGGGCACCCTCACGTACGACGCGCCGGCCTCGGCGCAGAGCTTGCGCGCCATGTCGCGCTGCAGCCCTGCGTACGCCTGCTGCACCACCCGCGGCACCGCGCCGAACGAGCCGTGATTGAGAAAGACGAGGTCGGGGTCGAGCTGGAAGTCGGCGCGTGTGGGCGTGGGCATCGCGGGCCAGCGTAGACAACAGGCCCGTAGGGGTCGGGTACGTTGCGGGCATG
>JANONE010000244.1:0-15439 GCA_031420675.1 Ilumatobacteraceae bacterium
GAGGAGAAGGACCGCGAGACCGAACTCGCCGACGTACGCACAGCGTGCGACTGGCGACGCAAGAAGTTCGACGCCGGCTTCGGCTGGACGTTCGGGCCGGCGCAGTATGGCGGCCGCGAGCTGCCGGCTGCCTACGAGCGCGCCTTCCAGCGCCTGGAGGCGCAGTACGAGGTACCCAGCCAGAGTGCGTTCACCATCGGCCTGGGCATGGTGGCACCCACGATCCTTGCCCACGGCAGCGACGTCGCCAAGGACCTCTACCTGAAGAAGATGTACCGCGCCGACATCGTCGGCTGCCAGCTGTTCAGCGAGCCTGGAGCGGGGAGCGACCTGGCCAGCCTGCAGACGAAGGCAGAGCGCGACGGTGAGGAATGGATCATCACCGGCCAGAAGGTGTGGACCACCGGTGCCCAGTACAGCGACCTCGGCGAGATCATCGCCCGCACCGACCCCGACCTACCCAAGCACAAGGGCCTCACCGGCTTCATCGTCGACATGCACGCGCCCGGCGTGGAAGTGCGGCCGCTACGGCAGATGACCGGCGGCTCCAGCTTCAACGAGGTGTTCTTCAACGAGGTGCGCGTGCGCGACGACCACCGCCTCGGCGACGTGAACAACGGCTGGAACGTGGCCCTCACCACGCTGATGAACGAGCGCGCCGCCATCGGCGCCGGTGGGGGCGGCGGTGGGGGCGTGAACATGTACACCCGCGTGATCGAGATGGTGCGTCACTTCGGCCTCGACACCGATCCGCTGGTACGCAACGAGCTGGCCAACCTGCTCATCCACCAGAAGGTCGCCGGCTACAACAACCAGCGGGCGATGGACAAGATCAAGGCCGGTCAGTTGCCCGGCCCGGAGATGAGCATCGCCAAGCTCGCCGGCACCTTGAACGGGTTGCGCCTGTGCGACTTCGTCTCCAAGGTGCTGGGGCCGAAGCTCGTCGCCGACAGCGGCGAATGGGGCACCTACGCGTGGAGCGCGCTGATCCTGGGCATACCCGGCGGCCGCATCGCCGGTGGCAGTGACGAGATCATGCGCAACATCGTGGGCGAGCGCGTGCTCGGCCTGCCCAAGGACTTGGGCATCGACAGCAAGTCGGCATTCAAGGACCTCAAGGTCGGCACCCAGAAGGACTGACCGGGCACCTGCAAGCACAGCATGCTCCGCGACACGGTTCAGCGAGTCTCGGTCGCCGGCGCGGCGGTGTGTAGGCCGTGCTCGTTGGCCCAGCGTCCTACGTCGCGACCTTCCAACGCGGCCGCGAGTAGGTCGGGGAAGGCGTCGGGAGTGCAGGCGAACGAGGGCACACCGAGCTCCGCCAAGGCTGCGGCCTGCGCGTGGTCGTACGCCGGGGCCCCTTCGTCGCTGAGCGCGAGCAGCACCACCACGCACACTCCGGCCTGCTGGAGGGCCGCCACCCGATCGTGCAACAGAGCAGCGTTGCCTCCCTCGTACAAGTCGCTCACCAACAACAGCACCGTGTCGGCCGGGCGGGTGATGAGCTGGTGGCAGTAGCCGATCGCCTGGGCGATGTCGGTGCCGCCGCCGAGTTGTACACCGAACAGCACCTCCACAGGGTCGTGCAACAGCGGCGTGAGGTCGGCCACGGCCGTGTCGAACGCGACCACGTGTGTGCGCAACGCCGGCACCGAGGCCAGCACTGCACCGAACACCGAGGCGTACACCACGCTGTCGGCCATGCTGGCCGACTGGTCGATCGCAACGATGACATCGCGAGCCAGGCTGCGCTGGCGGCGGCCGTGGCCCACCAGCCGTTCAGGGATGACCGTGTGCTGATCGGGGAGGTAGTGGCGCAGGTTGGCGTGGATGGTGCGCCCCCAGTTGATGTCGCTGGGGCGCGGCCGACGCGTGCGCTGCGACCGCGCGAGGGCCCCGTACACGGCCTGCTTCGTACGCGCCGCCAGCCTGCGCTCGATCTGCTCGACCACCTGGGCCACCAACTGGCGCGCCGTCGCGCGAGTGGCATCAGGGAGCAGCTTGTTCAGCTCCACCAGCAAGGTCACCAGGTGCAGGTCGGGCTCCACGGCACGCAACATCTCGGGTTCGAGCAGCAGCCGGCGCAGCTGCAACCGATCGATGGCGTCGCGCTGCAACACCTGCACCACGCTGGTCGGGAAGTATCGCCGGATGTCGCCCAGCCACCTGGCCACAGCAGGCGCCGACGAGCCGAGACCCCCCGCACGCGACCCGCCACCGCGTCGGCCGGGCTTGGCGTCGTACACCGCGGCAAGCGCGGCATCGATGCGCGCGTCGTTGCCGTCGAGCTGCAGCCCCGTGACACCTTGGCTCGCGGTGTCGCCATCCTCGGTGCCGCCGAGCACCATCCGCCAGCGGCGTGAACGCTCGCCCTCACTGACGCGCCCCGGCAGGTCGCGGGCGCTCATCGAACGACACGGTCCGGCCTGCTGAACGGCACATGCGCGACACCCAACAGTTGCCGCACGGTGACCAACGCCGCCGCCGCCCGCCCGGCATCGACACCGTCGCCGAAGCCCGAGCCGTTGGCGGGGATCTCATCGACCAGCAGCATGCCCAGTTGTCGCCGCTCGGCCGGTTCGAACGCGCCGAACGTGCGGCGCAGCAGTGGCACCGTGGCGATGAAGGCGTCGGGCGCCAGCGACGACACCCAGCTGTCGATCACATCCAGCAACTCGCGGTCGTGCACCAGCACCGTGCCGCTGCCGGCGACGAAACCCTCCACGAACGAGGCGCCGACGGCCGACGGCGTGCCCACCGACAGGGCTCGCGACACGCGGTTGCCCACCTGCGCCCTGTTCCACGCGCCTCCATCGTGCAGCAGGCGGGTGGCACGGCCCTGCACCAGGCCGTGCACATCGCTGCGCTCGGCGACGAGTCTCAGCGCTGCCGGCCACTCATCCCGTCGTGCGTGGTGGTCGGTGAGTGCCAGCGCTGCCTGCACGCCGGCGAGACGCTCGACCATCGCTGCCGCGGCGTCGTCGTCGAGCGAGCGACACGCCATGAGCGCACCGGCCACCACTCGAATCACGAGCCCGTCGAACACCCTTCGCAACGCCGACGCATCGGTGCCGCGCACGTCGCCGTACCGAAGGGCTCGCGCCAGCGGGCCGAGGGTATCGATCACCTGCACGACATCGGGGTCGTGCGCGGCTTGCGCCTCGACTCGCGCGACCACTGGTTGGACGACGTCGGGAAGGTCGGCCAACAACGCAACGTCGAGGATCTGCACCAGGTCGGCCAGCGCTGTCGCCGCGGCGGCACGCTCCAGCAGGCGGTGGGAGGCAGCGGCCAGCACGGTGGTGCCGTGGGCGGACAACTCGATCACGCGGATCGTCAGCTCGGGCTCCCACCGCAGGGCCCAGGTCTCACGAAAGGTGCCGCTACTGCCCCGGCCCTGCTCCACCACACCCCACGACACGCCCAGCGCTCGCAGCCGGTGGAGCAACAGCGAACGGGCCCGGCCGTTCGGAGTACGCACGTCGAGTTCCACTGTCTGCGCATCGGCCGCCGGCTTGAGGCGCACCTTGCGCTGCTGCGCAGCAAGGTCGCGGGCAAGGGGGACCTGCGGCGCTTCGTCGGGTACCTCGCCGATGGCATCGCCGACGACCAGCTCGCGATGGATCAGCGCCAACCCGGTACTGCCCGCCATCACCGTGTCGGCAGCATCGAGCACTTCGGCGAGGCCCGGGCGCGGGCGCTGCCGCAAGGCGGCGAGTGCACCCGCAGTGCGCGTCGCCGCGATCAGGTGGTCGGGCGAGGCCGAAATGCCGCGCTCGCGCAGCAGCCGGGCGGCACCTACGAACCAGCGGCTGACACCTTCCGGCCCCGGGTGACGGAACACGTGCGCGTACCACCCGGGGCTGCGCACACCGGCGCCGTAGCCAGTGGCGGCCGCGAGGCGACGATGCGTCCACGGCACCCAGCTGACACCGACCTTCACCTTGGCGAGGCCGCGCAACGTGTGGGCGTCGACGGTGGCCGCCGGCAAGGGCTCGCTGAGCGCCGGGACGTGCCACGCACCGCAGACGACGGCGATTCGCTGATGGCCATCGGAGATCGCACGGCGCAACACCTGGCGCATGTGCGCCTCGCGTTGCGCTTCACGCGACGATGCGGCTTCCCAGCCACCGCGTACCGCCAACATCGCCTCAGCCACGGCGTCGAACGCCGGCAGGCCATCGCCGCGGTGCTCGATGACGTCGTCCCACCAGCGCTCGGGGTCGGGGTCGCCGGCTGCCGACGCCAGGGCAGCCAGCGGATCGCCAACTGGATGGTCCGCAAGCTGGAGCTCGCCCGGGCCATCGCCTTCGCCGACCGAGGACCCGGCCAATGAGACGGCGAGCGGCAGGTCCATCGGCCGGACAGGCACTTCGTGTGCCTGTGCCCACGCGAACGCCTGCCACTCGGGGCTGAACTCGGCGAACGGCAAGAACACAGCGCGCTGCGGCTTGTCGACCACGTAGCCGAGCAGGGCCACCGGCGCCACGAGCTGCTCGTGTCCCACCCAGTGGAGGGCGGCTTCGCAGTCGGCGGGTAGTTCCACCAACACGACTGTGGGCTGCATCTCGTCGAGGGCGCGCACCACCGACCGGGCCGAACCCGGCCCATGGTGGCGAACGCCGAACAAGCGAACGACGGGAGGCGGAACGCCAGTCACACGCGTGCGGCACGGCTCGTTGTGCAGCGCCACTACAGCTCGCGGCAGGCGTCGTAGAAGTCGGCCCATTCGGCGCGGTCGCGCACGACGGCCTCCAGGTACTCGCGCCACGCCACCGAGTCGTGCACCGGATCCTTCACGACGGCCCCGACGATGCCCGCGGCAACATCGGCCGAGCTGAGCAACCCATTGCCGAAGTGGGCGGCGAGCGCAACGCCATTGGTGACCACCGAGATCGCCTCGGCGGTGGACAGCGAGCCGGTGGGCACCTTCAAGCTCACCCGCCCATCCTCGGTGGCGCCGTTGCGCAACTCGCGAAAAATGGTAACCACACGCCGGATCTCCTCATCGGCGGCGGGCACCGCAGGTAGCCGCAAGGCCGCGCCCAGCTCGGCGACACGCCGTTCGACGATCGCTACCTCCTCCTCGATGTCGGCGGGCAGCGGCAGCACCACCGTGTTGAACCGCCGGCGAAGGGCCGCCGACAGGTCGTTGACACCACGGTCGCGGTCGTTGGCCGTGGCGATGACGTTGAAGCCGCCGATGGCCTGCACCTCGCTGCCCAGCTCGGGGATCGGCAGCGTCTTCTCGCTGAGCACGGTGACCAACGCGTCTTGCACGTCGCCGGGCATGCGGGTGAGCTCTTCCACACGGGCGATCGAACCACGCTCCATCGCCCGATAGATGGGGCTCGGCACCAAGGCGGCGACGCTGGGCCCCTCGGCCAGCAAACGGGCATAGTTCCAGCCATAGCGCAACTGCTCCTCGGCGGTGCCTGCCGTGCCCTGCACCAGCAGGGTGGAGTCGCCGCTGATCGCCGCCGTCAGATGTTCGCTGAGCCAGGTCTTGGCGGTGCCGGGCACACCCAACAGCAGCAGCGCCCGATCGGTGGCCAGGGTGGCGACAGCGATCTCCACCAACCGGCGTCGGCCCACGTACTTCGGCGAGATGACCGTGCCATCGGCAAGGACGCCACCCAACACATAGGTGACCACCGCCCATGGCGAGAGCCGCCAGTTGGGCGGGCACTCACGATCATCGACAGCCGCGAGCGCGGCCAGCTCGTGAGCGAACTCTTGCTCGGCGTGCGGACGCAGGATGGCGGACCCGGACGTGGGTGCGGCATCGGCAGGGCCGGAGGAGGGTTTCATGCAGGCTCCAGTTCGGTGAGCATGTGCTGACGAAGATGGGCGAGATCGGCCAGCGCGAACGCGAGGCCGATGGAGGGCGACGATGGGTCGACGCGGTCGATGGCGTGCGCAACGGCTGGCAGCGAGGCCGGCGGCACACGAGCCAACAGGTTCACGAGCACGGCCCGATGCGCCGAACCGAGCTGTGCGCAGGACAGGCCGGCAGCGAGCGTGCGCGCCACCTCTGTGGGCGGCGCCGCGAGCAACGGCAGCAACTCGGGCACGATCGGGAGCTCGGGCACCTCGCCGAGAAGCTCGGCGACCGGTGGCTGTTTGGCGGAACAAGCGAGGCGCGGCGACCAGTCGATCATCCATGGCCCGAGCGGCCCGGCAGCCACCAGCGCACGCGCATGGCGGGTGGCGTCGCCGCGATGGCGGGCGAGCAGCATTGGTACCAGGTCGGGCGCACACCGCCGGCCATTGCGGATGACCGCCAGCACCCATTCATCCTCCAACACGGGCCAATCGGCCACCAGCCGACGCCATGTGGCGCTGGCAGAGTGAGGCGTGACCGGGCGAGCGTCGGCGGCCGGGGGTGCCACGGTGGCTACCGGCGGCCCTGCTTCTATGCCCGCTCGCCGCACCACGGTGCAACCGGCAACCTGTTGCAGCAACCGTTGCGACGGCGTGGGCTGCGGGTCGTCGGCGGCGAGATCTGCCAGGCCGCCGACCGGCGGCACCGGCGGCTCGCGCCGATCGGTGCCGAGCAGGGCGACCGTCAGCATCTGGCGCCAGTAGTGATCGATCATGACACGGCCGCGAGGAACGATGCGTCGGCGGTGGGCCCGAGATCGATGGCCCGATCGGCGAGGTGCGCGGTGAGCGGTACCAGACCCAATGGCGTCCACTCCGCAGTCACCGGCACTGGTCGGCCTTCGCTGCAGGCCAACAAGGCGCCCACACCGATGGCGCCTTCGACGAGCGGCAGCGAACCACCGGCGTCGGTGAGCACCCAGCGGGCGCCGGCACGGGCGGGCGCGGCGAGCACGCAGACCGGATAGCGCTCGATCCATGGCTCGGCGGCGACGGCCGCACCCACCTGCGCACATGCGAGGGCGATGGAGCAACCGGCCACCGGCCCGGCAGGCTGCGGGTCCGCGTGGCGACGCCCCATCAGGGCACGCAGGCCCAGCGCGCCTGGGTATCGGAACAGGTCGGCATGCAGCTGAGTGCCGACGACCATCGACGCGTCGAGACTCTGGCCATAGGCGGCGAACGACAGCGCCATCGCCCACTGGCCCCCGGTAGCGCCGCGCAACCACACCCGCCGCACCTCGATGCGGTCTTCGCGCACATCGCTGCGCCCCATGATCACCCAGTGATCGGTGTGCGGCACGCCGGCCAACACGTCGGCTTGGCGCACCTGCCAGCCGATCGCTGCCGCGACCGAGTCGGCCAACGACGGTGGCAACGAGCCAAGCTGCCGGCCGGCGGTTGCCAACAGGTGAAGGACACCCAGCTCCGACAAGACCTGTTCGTGCCACTGGGGGTGGGCACCCACCACGCCGGCGAGGCGCCGCACACGGTTGGCCAGCCCCCCGACCTGGGCGTCGATCAGGCGAGCGGCCAGCGCGTCCCAGGTGGCGTAGGAAGCCAGCGCGGGATCGGCCAACCCGGTGCGCACCCGGTCGTTCAGCCAGCGGTCGAGCTCGGCAAGGCCGGCGGCCATGCGCGCGACACGATCGTCGCGGCCGGCCGTGGGGTCGCGTTCGGGCGGTGACGGCGTGGTTGAGGGGCCGTCGTCGGTGCCGACAGTCGATGGTGCAGCCGCGGGCGCTGGGTCGGCCGCAGGCGCTGGGTCGGCCGCAGGCGCTGTGGCCGGCGCTTCCGCAGCCGTCCGCTTGGCGACCCACGCGGCGGCGAACGTGGGGGCCTGACCTTCGGCCAGCTGGCCCCGCGCCCACAGGAGCAGCAGCGCCAACGAATGCTTGCACGGCAAGACCCGGCTGGGGCAGCTGCACCGGAACGCCACCCCCACGTGGTCGACCACGCACTCGTAGGGCTCGGCGCTACCACCGGCACAACGCCCCCACACGACGCGGGCATCGCAGCCGGCACCGACCCAGCGACCGGGAACGGCCAGCGACTGCGCGGCCGCGACCGACGACGGCTTGGGCGCCACCGCGAACACCTGCTCCACCTGCCACCGTGTGGCCGCCACCATCGACGCCGACTCGCTCATGGATGCAACGGTAGCCAGCGGGTGACACACAGAACCGCCGCGGTGAGCAAGGCCCGCAAGCAGATGTACGTGGCCGACACCAGCCGTGCACAGGGCGCGGCGCAGCCCGATACCCTCCGGGCATGGCCTGGGGTAACGACGCAGCTGATTCCCGATTGCACGGCACGAACATTGCCGAGAGCGTCATCGACACCATCGGCAACACGCCGCTCGTGCGCTTGCGGCGCATCAGCGTGATCCACGACATCCCGTGTGTGCTGGCGATGAAGATGGAGACCACCAATCCCGGCGGTTCGACGAAGGATCGGCCGGCGCTGGAGATGATCCTCGCCGCCGAGCGCGAGGGTTTGCTCCAACCCGGCGGCACGATCGTGGAACCGACCAGCGGCAACACCGGCGTCGGCCTCGCCATCGTTGCCGCGCAGCGTGGCTACAAGTGCGTGTTCGTGATGACCGACAAGGTCTCGCCGGAAAAGGTCAGCCTGCTGCGCGCCTACGGCGCCGAGGTGGTGGTGTGCCCGGTGGCCGTGCCGCCGGAGGACCCCACCAGCTACTACAAGGTGGCCGAGCGATTGACCGTCGAGCGCAACGCCCTCCACCCCAACCAGTACGCCAACCCCAACAACCCGCTGGCCCACGAGCTCACCACCGGCCCGGAACTGTGGGCGCAGACCGGCGGGCGCATCACCCACTTCGTGGCCGGCGCCGGCACGTGCGGCACGATCACGGGGACGGCTCGCTACCTCAAGCGACAGAACCCGAACATCAAGATCATTGCCGCCGACCCCGACGCATCGGTGTTCAGCGGCGGCTCCGGCCGGCCGTACTTGGTGGAGGGCGTCGGCGAAGACTTCTATCCGGCCGCATGGGCGCCCGAGCTGTACGACAGCGTCATCGCGATCAGCGACGAGGAGAGCTTCCTCACCGCGCGCCAGGTCAGCCGCGAGGAAGGCATCCTCATCGGTGGTTCCGGTGGCATGGCCGTCGCGGCGGCGATTCGTGTCGCCAAGCAGGCCGGGCCCGACGACATCGTGGTCGTACTGAACCCCGACTCGGGCCGCGGCTACCTGTCGCGTGTGTTCGACGATCAGTGGATGGCCAACTTCGGCTTCCTGCGCGAGTGCGACGAGTGCGTCGCAGCCGTGCTCGAGGCCCGTGGCGACACGCCGTCGCTGTTGTACGTGAACCCGTCGACGACGGTGCGCGAGACGATCGAGGTGATGCGCGCCAACGGCATCAGCCAATTGCCCGTGTGCAAGAACACTCCCCCGTTCGCTGCCGCCGAAGTCTCGGGTGCGGTCGATGAGCTCGAGCTGATGGAGGCCGTGTATCGCGACCGAGGCGTGCTCGACACCGCCGTCGAACACGTGATGGGCCCGAAACTGCCCACCATCGGTGTCGGCCAGAAGGTGGCGTACGCGGTGGAGATGCTCGACCGCTCCCCTGCCCTGTTGGTGCTGTCGGGCGGGCGCCCGCTGAGCGTGCTGACCAGAACGGATCTGCTGAGCTACTTCGAGGTGTTGAGCAATGGGTGAGCCTGAACTGTCCGTGGCGCACGAGTCGTGGGGATTCGAGACCGCAGCCATTCACGCGGGGCAGGCGCCCGACCCGGTCACCGGCGCGGTGGTAACGCCGATCAGTCTCAGCACCACATTCCAGCAGGAGCAGGTGGGCCAGCACCGCGGCTACGAGTACAGCCGCAGTGGCAACCCCACTCGCACCGCCTACGAGACCCAGGTGGCCGCGCTGGAACACGCGGCCCACGGTCTCGCGTTTGCGAGCGGCCTGGCGGCGGAGGACAACGTACTGCGCCTGCTGGACGCCGGCGAACGCGTGCTCCTGGGCAACGACGCATACGGCGGCACTTACCGCCTGATCAGCAAGGTGCACACCCAGTTGCCGTGGACCGCAGTCGACCTGCTCGACATCGACGGTCTGGCCGCCGAATGGCCCGCCGACACGAAGCTGATCTGGCTGGAAACGCCCACCAATCCACTGTTGCGCTGCTTCGACATCGAGGCCATCGCCGCCATCGCGCACGAGCACGGCGCGCTGGTCGTGGTCGACAACACGTTTGCGACGCCGTACCTGCAGCAGCCGCTGGCGCTGGGCGCCGACGTGGTCGTGCACTCGGCCACCAAGTACCTCGGCGGTCACAGCGACGTGGTCGGCGGTTTCCTCGCGCTGGACGACCCCGACCTGGCGCAGCGGCTGCGCTTCACCCAGAACGCGGCCGGCGCGGTGCCGGCTCCGTTCGACTGCTACCTCGCCTTGCGCGGTGTCAAGACACTGGCCGTGCGGATGGAGCGCCACTGCGCCAACGCCCGGGCCGTGGTCGACCTGCTGGTCGGCCATCGGGCTGTCGAGCAGGTGCTGTACCCACAACTGCCCGACCACCCCGGCCACGCGGCTGCGAGCAAGCAGATGCGCGACTTCGGTGGCATGGTCAGCTTCACGTTGCGCGCCGGCCGCGAGGCTGCGCTACGCGTTGCGGCGGCCACCGAGTTGTTCACGCTCGGCGAGAGCCTGGGGGCGGTGGAGAGCCTCATCGAACATCCGGGTCAGATGACCCACGCGTCGGCCGCCGGCTCCCCTCTGGAAGTTCCCGACAACTTGCTGCGCCTCAGTGTCGGCATCGAGACAGCTGCCGATCTGGTGGCCGACCTCGCGCAGGCCCTGGAACAGGCATCGGAACAGGCCTGACGCCACCGGCTGGGATTCGGGCGCACCTCGCCCGGTCCTGCCACGCCGATCGTGATGCACGCCATTCCCCATCTTTCAGAATTCGCTGATCGCGAGGTCGGACGGGAACTCGGCGCAGCGAACGTCGGCGGGCGCAACGTCGGTCCACGGCACCTCCAACTTCGGCGATGATCGAAATCTGAAAGAGGCGGAACGCGAGCAGCATGCACACCGCCCGCGACGTCGTCGATCGATCAGCGCGACGAGGCGATCGCCGCCGCCGACCTCGCGCCGCTGCGCAGCGCGCCCTCCATGAACCCGGAAAATCCATCGGCGTGCTCGCCGGCCAACCACAACCGATCATGCGCTGCGTGGAGCGGGGCCTGGGCCGCCGCCCACTGGCCCGGCCCGAAACATGAGTATGCCCCCAAGCTGAAAGCGTCGTTGGTCCAGTCGGTGATCGCCCGCTCGCCGGCCAGGCCGCCGGCCCCGGGAAAGATGCGATCGATCTCGCGTACCAGTTGGTCGGGTGCCTCCGGCAGCGCGACGAGCCCCGCTCCGTCGTACGAGGAGAGCAGGTCGGTGAGCACGCCCGCGTCGCCGGACTGATCGTCGGTGGTCTCCCACAGGTGGCCCCATGATCGGTCGGAAAGCACGGTGCCGTTGCGCGAGTAGTCGAGCCAGATGCGGCGGCTGAACTGCACGCTGATCTTGCCGCCGACGCCGTAACCGACCGAACTCAGCTCGGGCGGGATTGCAGACCACAGTCGAGACAGCACCGGCAAGGGCACAGCCGCAAGGATCGCACCCGCGTGCAGCGTCGACCCATCAGAGAGGGAGACCACCCCGTTCACCGCGTCGATCGACCGGACCACCGTGGACAGCCTCACGTGCTCTCCGAGCCGCTCGGCCAGCCCCTCGGCCAGCAGGTCGTTGCCGCCGACGATCCGGTGCCGCTCGCGCGATCCGGGGTGCTGGTTCGACATCACCTGGGCGGCGAAGCGCTGACCGACCATCTCCGGCGGCAGCATGAACTCGGTGCGCACCTGGCGCCCGACCACCAACCGCGAGAGCGCGGAGAGCCCCAGCGATGCGATGGTGTCGGCCAAGGTGCCGTGCTCGAACTCGTCGGTCGGCTGCAACGCGGCAAGCGCAGTTTCCCACCGCTTCAGGTCGCCGGCGAGCGATGCGTGTAGATGCATCGGCACGGCCCGACCGCCGGCATCGACCAGCGTGGCCCGGGGGTCCGAGACCGCCGATCGATCGGTGACCGCCAGGCCCAGATCCGACGCCAGCGCAAGCACCTCGGTGTGATTGGCGTCGATGAACTCGGCGCCGCGCTCACACGTCTGCCCATCGGCGAAGCGATGGCTGAACACCCGCCCACCCACTCGGCCACGGGCCTCCAGCACCTGCACCGTCGCGCCGGTGGCGACGAGATCGGTGGCTGCGCGCAGCCCCGCGAGACCGGCTCCGATGACGACCACGTCGTGGTCGCGGACGTGGTCGCGGACGTGGTCGTGAGGTGAAGGGTTCTGCACGGGCGTCAACGATGACAGAGGGCGCAGTGTAGGCCTGCGCACCATCCACCGGAGAGCGGGCTCAGAACAGCGTCGGTTGCTCGGGCGTCGCGTCGAACTTCACGTCGAACCTGACGTCGAACCTAACGTCGAACCTAACGACACGGGGCACGCCGGACCACGGCACGTAGTGATCCATGAACACCCAGGTTCGGCGGTGGATCGCCGATGGGCCGTACCCCTGCAACGCCGCCTTGTGCAGCGGACACGGGTAGCCCTTATTGGTGTCGAAGCTCCACTGCGGATAGTGCTGCGCGGCCTGGCGCATCTGGCGATCACGCGTGACCTTGGCGAGGATGCTCGCGGCTGCGACCGACAGACAGATGCGGTCGGCCTTCACGCGCATCTCCACGTGCGGCACGTACGGACTGACGAAGTTCCACTTGCCATCGACGACGGCTGCATCCGGCTGCACGCCCAACGCCTCGATCGCCCGACGCGCCGCCAACCTCTGGGCGGCAGCCATGCCCAGGTCGTCACACTCCTCCTGGCTGGCGCCACCAACCGCCCACGCCTCGCACCACGAGGCGATGCGGTCGAAGAGGCGCTCGCGGTTGTTCTCAGTGAGCAGCTTCGAGTCGCGGACCCCGTTGACCCGCGTCTCTCGCGGCAGGATCGCGGCGCCCACCATCAGCGGCCCGGCCCACGCGCCGCGACCGACCTCGTCGATGCCGACGATCACCTCATGACCGGCGGCCCACAACTCCTTCTCGAGCTGGCGAGTCGGTGCGCGACCGGCCATCACTTGAGGACGAGGGCTGCCGGGCCGGCAGCCACCTCGCCCACCTGCCACCAGCCCTCGCTGAGCGAGCCGAGCACGCTCGGGTCGACCGCGGCAAGGAGCCCGCCCGAGGTCTGCGGATCCATGCACAGTGCCTCGCCGACGACGCCGGCCGAGCTTTGCAAGTGAGCGTCGACGTACTCGCGATTGCGCGGGTCGCCGCCGGCGCGAACGCCCCGCTCGGCGGCCTCGCGCGCCCCCGGATAGGCGACGATGCCCTCGGTGTGCACGATCACCTGCACGCCGCCGCGCTCGGCCATCTCCCAGCCATGCCCGGCAAGTCCATAGCCGGTGACGTCGGTTACCGCGTGTACGGCGGCTCCCAGCGCCTGCAGTTCTTCTGAGGCGGCGCGGTTGAGACGACGCATGCCGGTGATCGCCGCGGCCTTGTCGGCAGGTGAGCCGCCGGCGAGCGCCAGCGCAGTGCCGATCGGCTTGCTGAGCACCAAGACGTCGCCTGCCTTGGCGCCACCCTTGCGGAACACGCGCTCCGGGTGCACCACGCCCTGTACCGCGAGTCCGAAGATGGGCTCGGGGTTGCGAATGGTGTGGCCGCCGGCGATGGTGCCCCCGGCCTCGGCCACGACCGCCGCGGCGGCGTCGAAGATGGCCACGATGGCTTCTCGCGGGAAGTGCTCGGGGAACGCCGCGACGTTGACGGCGATCACGACCCGGCCACCCATCGCAAACACGTCGCTGCAGGCATTTGCGGCGGCGATGGCACCGAAGTCGGAGGGGTGATCGACGAGCGGCGGGAAGAAGTCGGTGGTGCTCACCAACGCCACGTCGGGCGAGATCTGGTAGATCGCCGCGTCGTCGAACGGCGCCAGGCCCACCAGCAGCGATGGGTCCGCACCCGCTGGCATGTCGCGCACGAGTTCGGTGAGCAGTGAGGCGCCCCACTTGGCGGCGCACCCGCCGCACGAGGTCCATTCCGTGAGCCTCAGGTCGGCGAAATCTCGATCTGGGAGCGACACGCCGACAGCCTACGGTGTGCCCATGCACTCCATCGGCCCGTACACCTTCACCGAGACCGACGCCCGCCGAACCGTCGGCAACCTGGATGCGATCTGGGCCCTGTACGCCGAGGGCCGCGACGCAACGATCCTGGAGCCGCTGTACCCCACGCTCACCGGCGACCTGGCCACCGACCTGGAACGCGTGTGGACGGCGTGGAACGCGGCCGGTCCGGCACTGCGTGCCGACGGTCAGCTACCGGCGCGCGCCGAGGGCCGCGTCACCCACTTGAGTGTGTCTCCTGGTGGCCTGCCCAAGACGCCAGTCGACCGCATCGAGGTGACGTGGCTCGGCGCGACCGGCGACCGGCAGGCCACCCGCGTGCGCCACGGTCGCCCGTGGCAGGCGCTGTGCCTGTGGAGCAACGAGGTCATAGATGCGTTCAGGGCAGCCGGCCACCCGATCGCCCCTGGCCTGGCCGGCGAGAACATCACCCTCAGCGGCCTGGCGTGGGCAGACGTGCGCGCGGGAGTACGGCTGCGAGTCGGTGGCGTGCTGTGCGAGATCAGCGCCTACACGCTCCCCTGCTTCCAGAACAAAGCCTGGTTCAAGGCGGGCGATTTCGAGGCGATGCACCACGAGCGCGGCCCCGTCAGCCGTGTCTATGCGACGGTGCTCGAGCCAGGCGCCATCACCGTCGGCGACGTGGTCATCCTGGAGCCGTAGCTGCGGCGGGCGCGGCGTTGTGGCGCCGTGCGCTCACGATCGTGGCAGCACTTGCGAAGGTGACCATCGTCATCCCCGCGAGCTGCAGCATCGTGAGGCGCTGATCGAGCACGATGAACCCGCTCGCCGCTGCAACAGCCGGGCTCAGGCTCATCAATACTCCGAACACCCCGGGCGCGACTCGGCGCCGGGCGGTGATCTCCAACGAGAAGGGCACGATCGCCGACAACATGGCCACCACTGCTCCCAGCAGCAAAGCCCTCGGCGCGACGAGGCTGCGGCCTGCCTGCAACCCGAACGGACTGGAGATCAGCGATGCCACGACCATCGCCAGCGCCACGCCGTCGACACCCACGAACCGCCGGCCGGCCGCGCCGACCAGCATGATGTAACCGGCCCAGCACGCCGCCGCAATGACGGCGAACACGACGCCGACCGCATCGATGGACGAACCTCCTTCGCCGAGCAGCACCACCCCCACGCACGCAAAGGCGCTCCAGGCGTACTCCTGTCGCCGCCGCGAAATTGCGACGGCCTGCCCCAACGGGCCCAGCAGCTCGATCGTGACCGCCATGCCCAGCGGTAGGCGCGCAACGGCCTCGTATAACGTCAGGTTCATCGCCGCGAGCACCGCCCCGAACGCAACGACGACCATCCAGTCGCTGGAACTCCGACCGCGAA
>JANONE010000245.1:0-10828 GCA_031420675.1 Ilumatobacteraceae bacterium
CGGCACCTACGGGGATGTCACCTCCATCCCCGCGCCCGGCCGCGAGGGCACCTTGATGGCCGGTGGCGACCTCATCGATCAGGCACTCGTCGACCGCCTCGGAAGCCTGATCGAGCAGGATCTACCCGAGTGTTGGACCGGCACGATGGAGAGTGACACGCGGCGGGATTACCAGGGTCTCGGATCGTGCTCGGACAGCTGGCGCACGATCCTGAGGTTCACGATCGATGTCGACGGCACGCTGTCGGGTGACGGTGTTGCGACGCTGAAGTCCGGCCCGGCGTGCACCTTCCCGGGGCTCACGGGACCGTTCGTGACCGGCGAGAAGTTCAGCGTCGGGGGAACGGCGAATGACACCGAGATCAACCTGAAAGTCGGAGTCGACGGAATCTCCGCCGAGCCAGCTACCAGTGCCGGCGTCGTCGGCGGGTTCCACGCGATGTACATCGCGAGCTTGGAGGGACAGGCGTTGGTGGTACTGCGGACCGGGGAGTGCGGCGCGAGCGGGCGGCTGCCGATCGAGCGGAACGACATCGGTGCTGCCGCCGACCTGCACACCTCCACCAATCAGATCACGCTCGAGTGCGCGCCATTGCCCTGACGTGAGCGGGTCGGCCGATAGCGAACGCTCTCGATCGAGCCCTGACGAACTGTTAGCGATGACCTCGACGAGGTCCGTGCCCGTCAGAACGAGGCGGTTTCCGAGAGCAGGTAGTCGACGACGTCGGAAGCCGAGTATCCGCCGCCAACGGCAGCATGTGCCCGGACGGCTCGTTCGAGGTCGTCGCCCGCGGTGACGATGGGCGGTTCGGGGCCCAGTTCACGCTGCTGTCCGAGTCCGACGGTCGCGAGGAGGCCGTTGCACAGGCACTTGCGCCCTTCGGTGTCGTCGAGCACTCCGCCTTTGTCCACGTAGTCGGCCTCTGGTTCTGCTGTGCAGCGATAGCCGACCTTGCCGCCATCTTGAAGGTACGCGGTGCGCAAGAAGCCGAGGTCGCACAGGCGCGGGCGCGCCGCGTAAACCTCGGGATCGGAGACCGTGTTGTCGAGGGTGACGACCTTGAAGGGATACCCGCTGGGTGAGGCGCGAGGATCGGTCCGCACCGACAACGATCCGGTAAGTGCGCGCTCGACGAGTTCATCCCTGATCGAGGGATCGATGCCCGATTCCTCGCACAACGCAAAGGCGGAACCAACCTGGACTCCGGCGGCGCCGGCGGCGAGTGCTTCGCGCAGCCGCTCGGGCGAGCCGTAACCCCCGGCGAGCCAGAACGGAATGCCGAGGCGGGTGAGTGCGTCGAGGTCGACGTGGTCACGAGGCCCGTAGACCGGTTGTCCGTCGCCGTCGAGTACGAGCGCAGCCCGCGGCGGCGCGTTGTGGCCACCGGCAGTGGACCCCTCGACGACGAAACCGTCTGGCCGCCCATGAGGGCTTTTGGCCAGGAAACTGGCCAACGTGTTGGAGGCGATGATGGCGATGAACTGAGGCCGAACCAGAGAAGTGGCGTGCCCTGGGCCGACGAATTTCGCGGGGTCGAATCGGGTCACCCGCTCGTCGTCCGGCGCCGCGCCGACAACCGAGATGCGATACGTTGCTGGCCGCCCCGCCGCCAGAAGATCGAGGACGTGCGGGATCTCCTTGGGGATTCCAGCTCCCATCAACACCACGTCGACGCCGGCGAGCATGGCGCCGAACAGTGCATACAGCGTCGGGATTTGGATCTTCTCGAGGTAGTTGACCCCGACGACACCGCCGTGGCCTTCCTTCGCCAGCCAGACCTCGGCGAAGTTGGCGAGCACCGTCAGATCGACAAGCAAGGGCGGTGGATCGAGCCGATACGACGGCACGATGAGATAGGGAGTACCGGGTGCTCTCCCGTTCGGGCGGTAGTAGCGACGTAGCACGCGCTCGACGACGTCGGGTCGGATGAAGTGTCCGTATGCCCGGCGTAGGTGGCCACCTGGATCGCCGTCATTCAACCGGCGGGCGTGCACGACGTCGAGGGCGACCCCGGACACGACGCCGAGCTGTCCTTTCTTGGACACGGCCCGGGCCAACTGCCACGACGAAACGCCGACGCCCATCCCGCCCTGGATCAGTTTCGGGAGGCTCACGCCCGACACCCTACCTACTGGTCGGTAGGGAGGCAACCATGGTGCCAAAGCGGGAGGACATGGTCAGTGCTTCGAACCCAATGCGCAACCTGACCTGACCGATGGTTAAGGTAGCGGGGCCGATCCGACGAAATTTCGGAGCCGACGGTGGGTGTGTCTGTTTGGTTGGCGTTGCCGTGCTCCGGAAAGGACTGGCAATGCTGAACAATCGGACGGTTATGGAGACGGCACTCGAGGCTGCGGCGCAGGTTCGGACGCGCACGTCCCCAAACCCATGGGTGGGAGCCGTTGTGCTCTCCCCAGCTGGCGACATCGTCGGGGTCGGAGCGACGGAACCGCCAGGTGGGGCGCACGCGGAAGTGATCGCATTGCGCGCCGCTGGCGAGGCAGCTGTTGGTGGGACGTTGGTGGTCACGTTGGAGCCGTGCGCCCACCACGGCCGGACACCTCCGTGCGTCGACACGATCGTCGCCGCCGGCGTGACGCGGGTGATCATCGCGGTCGTGGACCCGGACCCCCTGGTCGCTGGTCGTGGCATCACCGATTTGCGCGCTGCCGGGGTTGACGTCGAAATCGGCCTGCTGGCGGCGGAGGCGACGCTGCAGCTGGAGCCGTACTTGCATCACCGCCGGACGGGCCGCCCTTACGTGGTGTGCAAACTCGCGACAACAATGGACGGAGGTATCGCGGCGGGCGATGGCTCGTCGCGTTGGATCACCGGCGTCGAGGCGCGAACGGATGCGCACCGACTGCGTGCCGAGAGCGACGCCATCATCGTCGGCGCAGGCACGATCAGAAGCGACGACCCATCACTCACCGTGCGCCACGTCGACGGTCGCAACCCGCTGCGAGTCGTCCTCGGGACCGCCCCCGCCGAGGCAAAGGTGCGGCCCTGTCTGGAATGGACCGGCGATCTCCCGGCGCTGCTCGACGACCTGGGTCGACGGGGCGTGCTCCAGGCGATGGTGGAGGGCGGCTCACGGACCGTCCGCTCGTTCTTCGATCTTGATCTCGTCGACCGGTACGTGCTGTATGCCGCACCAGCGCTGTTCACCGGCACGGACGCCGTCCCGATGATCGCCGGGCCGAGCGCCACGTCGATCGATGCCATCTGGCGCGGCAGATTCGCCGGCGTGCGACATCTCGGTCCTGACCTTCGTATCGATCTCATCCCTAGCAACAGGAGCAACAGCATGACCCAACCAGCCGACCACCAACACCTTGGTCGTCTGCCCGCACAGTGTGTCCGTTACCCGGGCGAGGTCGGCTCGTGAGTCAGGGAATGTTCGACTCGATCGAGGACGCGATCGCAGCGATCGCCCGCGGCGAGATCGTAGTCGTCGCCGATGACGAAGACCGCGAGAACGAAGGTGACCTGATCATGGCCGCAGACGCGGCGACCGAGGACCAGATCGCCTTCTTCGTCCGCCACACCTCCGGCGTGATCTGCGTCGGGCTCACCGATGAACGTTGCGATGAACTCAACCTTGCGCTGATGGTCCCACCCGGGGCCAACCAGGAAGCGCAAGGCACAGCATTCACCGTCTCGGTCGACTTGAAGGCCGGGACCTCGACCGGTATCTCTGCTGGCGATCGGGCCCGAGCGTTGCGTTCACTCGCCGACCCGATCATCGGCCCGACAGCGTTCAGTCGGCCCGGACACATCTTCCCGCTCCGCGCCCGACCGGGTGGGGTGCTGAAACGGGCAGGGCATACCGAAGCCGCCGTCGATCTCGCCCGTCTCGCCGGACGCTCTCCCGCAGGGGTGCTCTGCGAAGTCGTCCTCGACACCGGGGGCATGGCCCGCGTCCCGGATCTGCGGGCGTTCGCCGATCGGCATGGCCTGCTGCTCGTGTCGATCGCTGATCTGATCCGGCACCGTCGCCGGACGGAGAAGCTGATAATTCGCACTGCCGCAGCGCGGCTACCCACCGAATGGGGCGAGTTCCGCTGCTACGCCTTCCAAAGTCTCGTCGACGGCGGCGACACCCACCTCGCGCTCGTCAAGGGTGACGTTGCCGGACGCGCCGACGTGCTGGTCCGGGTCCACAGTGAATGCGTGACCGGCGACGTGTTCGCCAGCGTCAAGTGCGATTGTGGCGCCCAGCTCAACGAGGCGATGCGGCGCGTCGACGACGCCGGCCACGGCGTGGTCGTCTACCTCCGCGGACACGAGGGGCGCGGCATCGGCATCACCCACAAACTGCACGCTTACGAGCTCCAGGACGCCGGACTCGACACCGTCGACGCCAACCTCGAACTCGGCCTCCCCGTCGACAGCCGCGAATACGGCATCGGCGCCCAGATCCTGGCCGACCTCGGCCTGACCAGCGTTCGTCTGATGACGAACAATCCGGCCAAGTACGGCGGACTCGAAGGATTTGGACTGACCATCACCGAACGCGTCCCCCTCCACGTACCTATCCACGCCGAAGCACAGCGATACGTCGACACCAAGCGGCAACGGCTGGGCCACCTCATCCCCACCAACCCCGGCCCTGCGATCAGCCCCGCAGACCACACCCCGGAGCGGCACTGACCACATCGCGGTCGCCCCCGGCGCCTCAGCGCACCCCGGACCCGGCGCTCTGCAAGAGTGCACCATGATTCGGCTGCGCCTGCTGGTTGTCGTCATCGGATGCATGACAGCGTGTTCCTCGGGCGACGCAGAGGTTGAGCGGTCGCAAGGCTCGGTGGTCGCAGCAGCGTTCCCTGTCGAGGAACTGATGGTTGACACTGGGGAGGTGAGGCTCCGGGTGAGGGTGGTCGGTCCCACCGACGCCGCCGCCACGGTGGTCACGGTTCACGGTGGCCCAGGTT
The DNA here is from genome assembly GCA_031420675.1 of Ilumatobacteraceae bacterium. Lineage (GTDB taxonomy): Bacteria > Actinomycetota > Acidimicrobiia > Acidimicrobiales > Ilumatobacteraceae > UBA668. The sequence continues at coordinate 4,936 of JANONE010000245.1, forward strand.
TGAGTCTGGAAGCGATGACGGTGTTCGAGGGTCTGGCCGGAGCGGGTCAGCGGGTCGTCGGCTACGACCAGCGCGGCGCCGGTCGGTCGACGAGTCCGGCCGACGGCGACTATGGCCTCGATGCCCAGGTCGCCGATCTGGAAGCTGTGCGGCTCGCTCTCGGGGCCGACACCGTCCAGTTGATCGGTCAGTCATGGGGTGGTGCGATCGCGGCTGCGTACGCAGCCTCGCATCTGAGCAACGTGAGCGATCTTGTCCTCATCGGCGCGATACCTCTCGATCGTGAAGAGTTCCGGGCTGGGCAACGCCGATTCCAGGAACGAGTCAGCGAGCTGCAACGGACAGGCGTCATCCCCGACCCACTGCCGCAGAATGAAGGCGGGTCCTGCATTGCCGCCTTCGAGGCGTTCCTGCCCGCGTACCTCGCCGACCCGCAGTCGCACCCCGAAATTGCGGTCGAGTCATGCACTGCTGCCACGTCTCGCGCCACGTATGAATCGTTCGTCGCGGATAGTTCGGTGGAGAAGCTCGCCGAGCAACTCGGCAGCTTCACAGGGCGAGCTCTGGTCCTGATGGGAGAACACGACGCTTTTGGTACCGGTTGGCTCGACCGAAATGTCGAGTTGCTCGAAAGTGCGACGGTCGAGGTCGCTGTTGTGAAGCAAGCCGGCCATCTCGTGACGGCGGAGCGGCCCGATGCGGTGCTGGCCACCATCGGCACGTTCCTCACCGGCTGAGAGACCGCCAGGCGTCAGTCACCTTCGACGTGCGCCACGCTTGGCCGGGGTTGTGATCCCACAGTCGGCTCGGGCCATTGTGAGGTGAGTGCGCGGGTGCGCTCGCACATCACGTCGAACAGCGCCAGCAGCTCGGGCGCTCGTTCGGCAATGGCCGCACGTTGACGAGCAACCGTCGCCGCGTCGCCGCGAGCGATCGGGCCGGTGATTGCCCGCTTGGCGCCGAGCGCAGCCCAGTTCTCCAGCGATGCCCGCACCAGCGGCACGAGGATGCTGCGGTCGGCGCCGGTGGTGCGCAGCAAAGTCTCTGCCGCGTCCTCCAATGTGACCAGGAAGTTGGAGGCGATCGAAGCGGCCGCGTGGTAGGCGGCGCGGTCGGCGTCGGCGATCTCCACCGGGTGCATGCCCAACGTGCGTGCGAGCCGGTGGGCGAGCGCGAGCGCCCGCGGTGTGCTGCCGGCAACGGCCGCCCCGGTACCCGCGAATGCCGCGCCCTCGCGGGTGACAGTCATCAGCGGGTGCAGGCCGAACGCCTCGTGCGGTGTCAGCACGTCGAGGCCAATCGCCCCGGCGCAGTGCCCGACAAGTGGCCCCGGCACGACAGCTGCCGCGGCGCCGGCGATCTCATCGTCGGGAACGGCCAGCAGCACCACGTCGAAGCCGGCTCCATCGAACCCGCGGCCGAACGGCCCCTGCGCCCCATCGAGCGCGGCGACGAGGGCGCTCCCCATCCGCCCGGCACCGACGACGGCAATGCGCCCGTCGACGATCTCACGTTGGTGGTCCACATCGTTCATGCGGCCGCAGTCTCGCACTGCAGCCGAGCGACCCGGTCGCGACCCGGGGGATGGCAGGCGTCAGATGCGGCGGGTCACCACTTGCACTGGGAGCGAACACCGAATCGCTTCAGCACGACAGAAGCGGGACAGCCCCTGAGGGTGACGTAGAGCAACTGGTTGATGCCGACGAAGGCGGTGAGCAGCAGGAACCAGGGGCTGACCAGGGCGGCCAGCAGTGCGCTGGCGATCGCCATGGAGCCCCCCATGGCGACCAGGATGCGTTCGAGTGGCCAGTGGGTGGGCTTGGTCGTGGTGATGGAAGCAGTTGCGGTGTTCATTTCGTCCTCCGTGGGCAGTGGTGCTCGACGTCGTCACCGGCGTCGGGCGGGGGTGGGTCAGTGGCTGAAGTTCACGTGCGGAAGGATCTTTTGGAGCCACTTGGGGGCGTACCAGTTCTTCTCGCCGAGCAGGGCCATGGTCGCCGGGACCAGCATCACTCGCACGACGGTGGCGTCGAGCAGCACGGCCATGGCCAGGGTGAGACCGAGTTCGGTCGGCGGGATCGGCCCGGTCACCCCGAAGGCGATGAACACGATGATCATGATGATCGCGGCGTTGGTGATCGGCCGGCCGGTGCGGGCGATGCCCTCACCGATGGCGCGGCGGGTGTCGCCGGTGGCCTGGTAGCGCTCCCTGATGGCGGCGAGCAAGAACAGCTGGTAGTCCATCGACAGGCCGAAGAGCAGGGCGAAGAAGAACAGCGGCGCCCATGCGTTGACGAAGCCCTGGTGCTCGATACCGATGAGGCCCGCCCCGTAACCGTGTTGGAACACGAGGGTGGCGAACCCGAACGCGGCACCAACCGTGATCAGGTTCATCAGTACCGAGAAGGTCGCGATGACGACGCTGCGGAACACCACCAGCAGCAGCAGGAAGGCGACGACAAGGATGATTGCGATCGCATAGGGAGCGCGTCCCGTGAGCACACTGGTGAGGTCGTGGTTCTGGGCCGCTGGTCCACCGACGAGCGCGTTCGGGACGGCGGTGTGGAGTCCGGACCGCAGGTCCTCGACCATTGTGGAGGTCGCCGAGTCGTCGATCGAAGTACCGGGGATGACCCGGACGACGACGCGACCGGTGGCGGCGGGCTGGGTGACGATGCGGGCGTCGACGACGTTGTTCGTCGCCAGTGCGGTGTCGATCACCGTCTGGGCGTCGGCGGCGTCAGCGGTGATGAAGGAGGGTGCAGCGGCGCCCGGGCCGAACGAGTCGACGAGCAGTTCGTAGCCGTCCCGGCTGGTGCGCCCTTCCTCGACGACGCGGGCGCCGGGCATACCGAGCTTCATGCCGAACGAGGGGACGACGAGCGCTCCGAGGAGCACGAGACCGATGGTGAGCACCATGCCGGGGCGACGCAGGGCCACGCCGGTCCACTTGGCCCAGCGGCCTTCAGCCACGATGTCGGGGTCCTTCTTGCCCCGTGAGACGAGCACCTTGTCGCCCATCGCGACGAGCACGGCCGGGAGCAGCGTGAGGGCTGCGAGAGCGACCGCGACGACCGACAGGATCATGCCGAGCGCCATGGTCTGGAACACCATGACGGGCACCAGGAACACGGCCGAGAGCGAGAGCACGACGGTCAGGGCGGAGAGGAACACGGCCTTACCGGAGGTGGACATGGCATTCTCGATCGCGGCGATGGCGGTCTTGCCCTCGACTCGTTCCTCTCGGTAGCGGCTGACGATGAACAGGCTGTAGTCGATGCCGACCGCGAGGCCGATCATCATCGAGAAGTTCATCGACCACACCGACATCGGTGAGACCCAGCTGAGCATGTGCAGCGACGCGAACCCGGTTGCAATGCCGGCGATGGCCAGCAGCAGCGGGATTCCGGCGGCGATCGCGGCCCCGAACGCGATGAACAGCATGATCAGCGTGGGCAGGCCGGAGAGGAGTTCGGCCTTTTTCAGCGCCTCCTCGTTCATCGTGTTGAAATCGCTCCACACCGGCCACTCGCCGGTCACCTCTGCCCTGGCACCGTCCGCGATGGTGAGCCCGCCGACGTAGCTGCCGAGTTCGCCAGCGGCTTCTGGGCGGTCGGCCTCCTCGCCTATCTTCTGCTCGACCGGGACGAGTGCGGTCTTGCCGTCGGCTGAGATCATCCCGGCCTCGGGCGGCATCGAGAGCGGGTCGGCGACGGAGAGCACCCGAGGACCACTGGCGAGTTCCGCCACCAGCGCCTTCAGCCCTTCCGGGTCGTCGGCGATAGACGTGGCCTGTTGGTAGACGACGACGGGGTTCTCGGCGCCGAGTGCGGGGAAGTCGGTGCGCAGTTCGGCGCGCACCTGCTCGGCGGTCGAGCCCTTCGCATCCCAGCCTGCTCCGGAGAGGGCGCCGGTCAGCGTTATGGCCAGCGGAGCTGCACCGATGGTGACGAGCAGCCACGCGAGGATCACGGCCCGGCGATGCCGCGCCATGAACGCGGCGAGACGCGAGAACAGGGCGCGCTCGTCGGGTTCGTGTGACGGTTCGTGTTCGATGGGAAACGCCGGGTTGGTGGCGATGCTCAAGGTGATGGCTCCTCGGTCCGAGTGGAAATCTTCCGTCCGACTATACCCCCATGGGTATCAGATTGCAAACCCATGGGGATATCCGATACGTGATGCAGCTGGTCGCTCGTTCCCTACGAGGCAGCGGGAACGGCGGTTGGATGTTCGAGGGCTGCGAGCCAAGTCGTGGAGTCTGAGATCCATCCGACCAGGACCTGTATCACGAGCAGCGTGGCCTCGTGGTTGCTACGCGGCAGGCCAGCGCCGATCGCTTCCGCCGTGCAGTCTTCGAGCAGGAGACAGTGATAGTCGCGGAACATCGCGTCCTTGATCGTTGACTCGACGCACACGCTCGTGGTGCACCCGGTGAACACAAGATTGCGGATCCCCCAGTCCTGCAAAATCGCGTTGAGGTCGGTCTCGAAGAAGCCGCTGTAACGGTGTTTGTAGACGACGACGTCGCCTGGCTCGGGCGAGAGTCCCGTCACGATCTCGGTGTTCCACGTGTCTCTGATGAGGACCCGGCTCTGGCTGCCGTCCGGAGCAGTGACGCTCTCGCCGGCCTTCATGGGCAGATGCTTCAACCAGTTCGGCGCATCGGGCGCGCCTGCATCGGAGAGGTCCGATCGAAATGCCATCTTCAGGTAGACGACTTTCATTCCTGCCCGTCGAACCGACGCCAACACACGCTGGGTCGGTTCAATCGTTGCTCTGATATCGGCCAGGTCAATGCCCGCTCGTGCGAACATGCCTTCGGGGGAACCAAAGTCGTTCTGCATGTCGACGACGATCACGGCCGTCTGTGCCGCGTCGAAGCTCACCGGTGCTGGTCGCGCCCCGATGGTGAACAGCGATCCTTCAGTGGCCATTGCCGCTCTCCCGTCGTGGTGGGGTTGGCCTTCGACCGTCGCGTTCGAAGCCCGGGCGCTTCGCAGACTATCCGAAGTCGGCCCTACCCTATTCTCAGTCAGTCGAGGCCGACAGCGCCGTAGACCAGCCCGGTGAATCGGTCCAGTGCGACGATGCATGCGTCGAGCTTGGTCTGGGTCTCGTCGTCGTCAACAGAGTTGAAGAGGTCGCGTGAGCGAAGCTGGCGATGCCACCGGCGGAGGCGATCGACGTTCTGTTCTTCCTCGTCGAGTTCTGCCAAGGTGAACTTCTCGTTGTGGATCTCCTTCGCCACTTCCGCCAGGTACTTGTCGCATTCGGACAGGAACTCGGCCCACTCGGCGCGGCGGGCATCCCCGTACAAGCCTGTCTACAGTCATATCCATGCTTCTGCGCTGGTTGGTCATCGCCGCCATCGTCGTCGCTCTCTCCTGGGTGATGATGATCATCCTGGCCCGCCGACTGCCGCCGGGACTCGCCAAAGACCTCGCGTCGGTGCTGCCTGCGTGCGTGACCACCGCTCGTCGCCTCCGTAAAGATCCACGAGTCCCGCGACGCGTCAAGATCGTCGTCGCGTTCGCAGGCCTGTGGGTGCTCTCACCGATCGATCTCATCCCCGAGTTCCTGCCGGTGATCGGGCCAATGGACGACATCGTCGTGGTCGCATTCGCGCTGCGATACGCAGCCCGCCGCATTCCTCCCGAGGCGCTCGTCGAAGCATGGCCTGCCGAGCGCAGGATCCTCGACCGCCTCGCCCCCGCAACAGCGTCGATCGCAAGGAGTACCGGAGCTCACTGATAGATGGCCTCCTCTTTCGCTGGATCCCGTGTGGCATGTCTCATTGCGCCCAGCGGCGGGTATCGGCTGGCGGTGTCGAGTACCAGCGCCCGTGTTTCGCCGATTCTGCACCCGGCCACGATGGACGACACATCTAATGTCC
>JANONE010000246.1:0-7907 GCA_031420675.1 Ilumatobacteraceae bacterium
GGATGTGTCGCATGTGCTCGCCGGCGGTTTTCCAGATGGCCAGCAGCACGCATTGCCCCTCGTGGTCGCAGGCGCCGTCCTGGTGCGGCTCACCGAAGTCGCCGAGGCTGATCGGGCCATCGACGGCGCTGAGGATCTCGCTGATGCGGATCTCCGCCGGTGTGCGGGCCAGCACGTAGCCGCCGCCCACGCCTCGCTTCGAGCGCACCAGGCCGGCGCCCTTCAGGGCGAGCAGGATCTGCTCCAGGTAGGGCTGCGGGATGGCAGTGCGCTCCGCGATGTCGCGCACCGAAGTGGGGCCGGGGGCGGTGTCGTGCAGCGCGAGCGACAGCAATGCCCGACACGCATAGTCACCCTTGCTCGAAACACGCACATTGCCATAGTACGCCGCTGACTTGCCTGAATGGCGCGAGCCACCGGCGAGGTGATGGACTGACCGATGAGTGACCCCGACACCCACCCTTCCTCGATATTCCGGCGCCAACGTGCGCGGCCTCGTCCCGGCAATCCTCGCGCCCCGAACTGCCAACGCGCCTTCTTGGATGCCGCCGGAGGCCGCCGCTGCCCGCCAGGTGGTGCTGCTCGTCGTCGACGGCCTGGGTTGGGAGCAGCTGCAAGAGCGAGCCGCGCTTGCCCCGACCCTGGCAGCGATGAGCGGCGGCCCGATCACGACAGTCGCCCCGTCCACCACCGCCACTGCGTTGACCTCCATCACCACCGGTCTCACGCCGGGCGAGCATGGCATCATCGGCTACCGCATGGAGGTGGCGGGCGAGGTGCTGAACGTGCTGCGTTGGTCCACCGGCCACGGCGATTCCCGTCGGCAGATCGAACCGGCGATCACACAGCCGTTCGAGCCGTTCATGGGCGAGCGGGTTCCCGTCGTGAGCAAGGCCGAGCTGGAGCACTCTGCATTCAGCGAGGCTCACCTACGAGGCGGCGAACCTGTCGGGTGGCGCGTTGCCTCCAGCCTGCCCGTGATCGTCGGCAACCTCTTGCGTCGTGGCGATCGGTTCGTGTACGCGTACTACGACGGCGTCGACAAGATTGCTCACGAGCGCGGTTTCGGGCCGTTCTACGATGCTGAACTGCGCGCCGTGGATCAGCTGGTCGCCGACCTGCAGGCGGCGCTGCCGCCAGGCGCCGTGCTGCTGCTCACCGCCGACCACGGCCAGGTGCACGTGGGTGAGCGGCTCGTCACACCCCACGCTGATGTCTTGCGTCTGTGTCGCCGCCAGAGCGGCGAGGGTCGCTTTCGTTGGTTGCACGCCCGTCCGGGCGCTCACGCCGATCTGCTCGCAGCGGCGACACAGCACCACGGGGCGCAGGCATGGGTGCACAGTCGTGCCGAGCTGATCGAGGCCGGCTGGTTCGGGCCGACGGTCAGCGCACCCATTGCCGCCCGTTACGGCGACGTGGCGCTGGTGGCACACGCGCCGATCAGCTTCGACGACCCCGCCGATTCCGGTCCGTTTCCACTGGTGTGTCGACACGGGTCGCTCACGTCTGCTGAGATGCTGGTACCGCTGTTGGCGGCAGCTGCAGACACGCGGTAGCACGAGAGAATGGAGTCACGATGAGCGACGAAGTCGCGCAACCCGAAAAACCCGAGGTGATGATTGTCGCCGTGCCTGCCGCCCCAGCCGTGCCCGAGCCCGTCACCGAGACGGTCACCGAGCCGGCGAAGGTGATGCGCATCGGTTCGATGGTCAAGCAGCTGTTGGAGGAAGCCCGCACCAGCCCGCTCGACGTCGCCAGCCGCGAACGTATGGCCGAGATCTACGAGCGGTCGATCGTGGAGGTCAGCGATGCGCTGTCGCCCGATCTGGCACAGGAGCTGCACATGCTCGCGCTGCCGTTCAAGGAGGGAGAAGTGCCGTCGGAAGCCGAGCTGCGAGTGGCCAAGGCGCAGCTGGTGGGGTGGCTGGAAGGTTTGTTCCACGGCATCCAGGCCACCTTGTTCGCACAGCAGTTCGCTGCCCGACAACAGCTCGAGCAGTTGCGTCAGCTGCCGCCGGGCGGCGCCACCGGCCCGGGCGAAGGCCAGATGGTCGAAGCCCACGAGCGACCGGGCACATATCTGTGAACAGCGATCGCCGCCGGGTTGGCCAGGCGCCAATCGCGGCTAGGGTCGTTCGAATCACAACCGTGTAATCCATCGTCGTCAGTTCGTCATCGTCAACCACCATTCAAGGAGGTCTGCGCCCGTGGGCGACTCGTTCACCCACCTGCATGTCCACACCGAGTTCTCGATGCTGGACGGCGCAGCCCGGCTCGACGAACTCGTGGCCAAGGCCGTCGAGGATGGCCAGCCTGCCCTCGGCATCACCGATCACGGCAACATGTACGGCGTCCTCGACTTCTTCAAGGAGTGCCGCAAGCAGGGCGTCAAGCCGATCATCGGCACCGAGGCCTACCTGGCGTACGAATCGCGCCATGAGCGCCCGGCCAGGCGCGGTCGGGTCGACGATTCCGGTGGCGACACCGAGGGTGGCAAGAAGCTCTACTACCACCTCACCCTGCTCGCCGAGACCGATGAGGGCTACCGCAACCTCATCCAACTGGCCAGTCTGGCCTTCCTCGAGGGCTACTACTACAAGCCCCGCATGGACTGGGAGTTGTTGGAGAAGTACCACCGCGGGCTGATCGCCACCACCGGCTGCCTCGGTGGCCATGTGCTGCAGTCGTTGTTGCAGGGCGACGACAAGGGTGCGTTCCAGAAGGCCGGACGACTGCAGGAAATCTTCGGCAAGGACAATCTTTTCGTCGAGCTTCAGGACCACGGCCTGCAGGCGCAGCGCGATACGAACCCGAAGCTGATCGAGATCGCCAAGCGCATCGGTGCGCCCATCATCGCCACCAACGACTCGCACTACGTGCACCGAGAAGACCACGAATCGCACGGCGCACTTCTTTGCGTGCAGACCGGCTCCATGCTCAGCGACCCGAAGCGGTTCAAGTTCGAGGGCGCCGAGCACTACCTGAAGAGCGCTTCCGAGATGCGCTACCTGTTCCGCGACTTCCCGGAGGCATGCGACAACACGCTCTGGGTCGCGGAGCGCGCCGACGTGAACATCGAGTTCGGCAACCCGTTGCTGCCCAACTTCCCGATCCCGGAGACCTTCGTCGACGACGCCGGCTACCTCGACTCCCTCACGTGGGAGGGCGCCAAGCTGCGATGGGGCGAGATCCTGCCCAACACCGTTCGCGATCGGCTGGCGTACGAGCTGCAAGTAATCAAGTCGATGGGGTTCGCGTCGTACTTCCTGATCGTGTGGGATCTCATCAAGTACGCCAAGGACAGTGGTATCCGGGTCGGCCCCGGTCGTGGTTCCGCTGCCGGCTGCGCCGTGGCCTACAGCCTGCGCATCACCGATCTCGACCCGATCAAGTACGACCTGCTGTTCGAGCGTTTCCTCAATCCGAGCCGAATCTCCATGCCCGACATCGACATGGACTTCGACTCGCGCTACCGCGACGAGATGATCCAATATGCGGCCAAAAAGTACGGCCGCGATCACGTCGCCCAGATCATCACCTTCGGCACCATCAAGGCCCGCAACGCAGTGCGCGATGCCGCCCGCGTGCTCGGCTACCCGTACGGTATGGGCGACAAGGTGGCCAAGCTGATGCCGCCGCTGGTGATGGGCCGCGACACCCCGCTGAAGTACTGCTTCGAGCAGAACCCGAAGTATGCCGACGGTTACAAGGCAGCCTCCGAGCTGCGAGCGATGGTGGCGGCCGACCCCGACGTGAAACGTGTGGTCGACGTCGCCAAAGGGCTGGAGGGCCTGAAGCGCAGCGACGGCATCCATGCCGCGGCAGTAGTGATCACCAAGGATCCGCTCACCAACTACCTGCCCGTGCAACGCAAACCGGTGGCAGGCGGCGACCCGGCCGCCGCCCCGATCGTGACCCAGTTCGAAATGCACGGCGTCGAGGAACTCGGTCTGCTGAAGATGGACTTCCTCGGCCTGCGCAACCTCGACGTCATCACCGACACGATGAAGATGGTTCGCTCCACCAAGGACCCCGAGTTCGACATCGACACCGTGCCCCTCGACGACCAATTGGTGTTCGATCTGCTCGCGCGTGGAGACACGATGGGTGTGTTCCAGCTGGAATCGCCACCGATGCGAGCATTGCTGCGGTCGCTGGCGCCCACCTCGTTCGAGGACGTGTCGGCCGTCCTCGCGCTCTACCGGCCAGGACCGATGAGCGTCAACATGCACTACGACTATGCGGATCGCAAGAACAACCGACAACCGGTGGAGTACTTCCACCCCGACGCCGAGGAAGTGCTCGGCGACACGTACGGCCTGATGATCTATCAGGAGAGCGTGATGCGCGTCGCGCAGAAGTTCGCCGGCTACACGCTCGCCGAGGCCGACAACCTACGCAAGGCGATGGGCAAGAAGTCGCGCGAGGTGATGGCGGCAGCTCGCAACGACTTCGAGGAAGGCTGCACTCGCACCGGCTACACCGCCACCCTGGGTAAGGAACTGTTCGACGTCATCGAGAAATTCGCCGACTACGCCTTCAACAAGAGTCACACCTTCGGCTACGGCTTGGTCACCTACCAGACAGCGTTCCTCAAGGCGCACTATCCCGTGGAATACATGGCGTGCCTGCTGACCAGCGTGAAGAGCAACCTCGATCGTGCCGCGGTGTACCTCGGCGACGCCCGCGGCGCGGGCGTGAAGGTGCTCACGCCCGACATCAACCGGTCCATCGCCGATTTCGCCGCCCTTGCCACCAATGAGGTGCCGGTGGACGTCGTACTGCCGGCCGGCAGCCCGGGGGCGATCACCTTTGGTCTCTCGGCCATCCGCAACGTCGGTGAGGGCCTCGTCGAGCTCTTGCTACGCGAGCGTGACGAGAATGGCCCGTACGACTCGTTCCACGAGTTTGCCGAGCGCGTGCCAGAAGCTGTGCTCAACAAGCGCACCGTCGAGTCACTCATCAAGGCCGGCGCGTTCGACTCGTTGGGTCACCCGCGCAAGGGCCTGCTGCTGGTGTTCGAGCAGATCATCGATGGCACCCTCGTGCGTCGTCGCGAGCGCGACCAGGGTGTGATGAGCCTCTTCGGTGATATGGGCGACGAATCCGCCGAGGCCGGCTTCAACGAACGAGTCGGCATCCCGACCATGGAGTTCGACAAGAGCGACCGTCTCCGGTTCGAGAAGGAGATGCTCGGCCTCTACATCAGCGATCACCCGCTGCTGGGCGTGGAGGCTGCGCTGCGCCGCAAGGTGGATTGCACCGTGGCCGAGGCGGCCGAAAAGGACGACGGCGCGATGATCGTGCTCGGCGGGGTGATCACCAACCTGTCGCGCAAGTTCACCAGGAAGGGCGACCAGATGGCGGTCTTCATCCTCGAAGACCTCGATTCGTCCATCGAGGTCACGGTGTTCCCACGGGTGCTCACCGAGCAGGGCCACAAGCTGATCGACGACGAGATCGTCACCGTCAAGGGCCGCATCGACCGACGCGACGAGTCGCGCATCGGGTTCATGGCCCAAGATGTGCAGATCCTGGAAGGCCTCGACACAGCAAGCGCGTCGCCCCTGCGATTGCGGGTTCCCGCGACCTCGTTGAACGAGCTCAAGATCCACCAAATCCGCAAGATCTTGCGTGAGCATCCCGGCGATTCACCCGTCTACCTGCACATCGGCCAAGGGAAGGTGCTGCGTCTTGCCGACGAGTTCTGCGTCGACCTCGATCGCGTGGTGGGCGAGCTGCGAATGGCCCTCGGCCACGATGCGGTCGTTCTCTGAGCGTTCCGCGACTGTGCGGCAAGGTCGTTCTCGGCTGTTCTCGGTCGTTCTCGGCACGTTCTCGACGTGTTGTCGGCCTCCGTGGCAGGAAACGGCCCAAGTTGGTGGCAGAATAGGAGGCTCTAGGTCACGCCTCGGTGTGTGGTACGAGTTCGACAGGAGCTGCACAGCAATGCCAGTCCAGGTGGAAACCAGGGATTCTGCGGCGCTGAACGACGCCGAACTCGACGAAATGGCGTCGATGGGTGGAGCGTTCGACATCGGGGTCTTGTCGAAGGCGAAGGAAGATTGGGTGCTCAGCATCACCGCCCGCGTCGACGGCAAGCTGCACGGTTTCGCGTTCGCGACGCTCGAGCGCATCGGCGGCACGCCATGCGTGCTCGTCGGCCTGCTCAGCGCCAAGCGCACGTCCAAGCGCGATCAGGTGCTGAAGGGCCTGATGAACGAGGCGTTCCACCGCGCGCTGATGGCTTTTCCCGACGAGGATGTCGTGGTCGGCTCGCGCTTCGCCGCCGCCGACGGGTTGGAAGCGTTCAAGCAGGTCGCCGAGCTGATTCCGCGTCCCGGGCATCGCGCGGTGGGCGAGGAGCGTGCGTGGGGCCGCCGGTTGGCCAAGCGCTTCGGCGTCGATGGCCGGTACGACGAGCAGAGCTTCGTGGTGAAGGCAAACGGTCAGGGCTTCCTGGATCACGAGTCGTTGAAGCCCGACAGGATCAAGCCGGAACAGGCGGCGTTGTTCGCCACCGTCTCCGCCAAAGCCGGCGGCTCGCTGGTGGTGCACGGCTGGGTGATGGCCGAAGATCTCGTCAAGCTCGGCGCTCGCTGAACGGTCCGCAGCCCTCGCCACTGGAGGCCGTCATCCGCCACCGGCGGATGACCCGCCAGTTCGACCCCACCCCGCTCGACGGCGCGATGGTTGCCGACCTGCTCGACCTCGCCCGTCGCGCCCCCTCGGCCGGCTACAGCCAAGGCGTGCACTTCCTGGCTCTTTCGGGCCCGTCGGTACAGCGGTTCTGGCAGGTCACCGGCGGCGAGGACTGGTTCGTCGACAGTGTCACCGTTGCGCCCATGGTCGTGCTGCCGCTGGCCGACCCGCACGCGTACACCTCGCGCTACGCGGAGGGTGACAAGGCCGGTCACGGGTTGGAGTCCGCCGCCAACTGGGAAGTTCCGTTCTGGCTCACCGACGCCGCGATGGCGGCGCAGAACCTGTTGCTGCTGGCCGAGGAGCGTGGTCTCGGTGCGCTGTACTTCGGGATCTTCCGCAACGCCCGGCTGGCGCTCGACGAGTTCGGCGTGCCGCCGCACGTGCTGCAGGTGGGTGCCGTCGCGCTCGGCATGCGGTCGGCCGGCGATGTGCCCTCCGGGTCGGCCACCTCACGGCCGCGGCGTGCGCGCATCGACGTCGTACACCAGCAACGCTGGTAGGCACCACTCCGGCTGGGTGCGGTAATACCCGCGCTCGCTAGCGTGCGGTGTCATGGCCACTCAGATCCCCCTCGTCGACTACCTCGTGCTCGGCGACGAACCACACCTGAGGGCTCACGAGTGCACCAACTGCGGGGCTCGCTTCTTCGATCGCCGCAACGCGTGCGCCGGCTGCAGCGGCACCGAGTTCCGTAGCGTCGACGTCTGCACCACCGGCGAGGTGAAGGCGTTCACCATCGTCACCTTCGCCGCACCCGGCGTGCCGGTGCCGTTCGTGTCGGCGATCGTCGACTGTGACGGCACCAGTGTGCGTGGCAACATCATCGACGTCGAACCTTCGCCCGAGCACGTGTCGCTGGGCATGCAGGTGCACCTGGCCACGTACGCCATCGGCACCGACGACAACGGCACCGAGGCCATCGGCTTCGGCTTCGCCCCCGACAACTGACCCCAACGACTGACCCCAACGACTGACCCCAACGACTGACCCCAACGACTGACCCCAACGACTGACCCCATTCTGAAAGGCAGCACCATGAGCGACGACATCTGGATCCTCGGCATTCACATGACCAAGTTCGGCAAGCACCCGCACAAGGACACGGTCGACCTCGCCTCCGAGGCCGCGCTGGCTGCGCTCAAGGATGGCGGGGTCACCATCAAGGACATAGGTGTACTGGCGGCTGGCTGCCTGATGGCCAG
>JANONE010000247.1:0-3821 GCA_031420675.1 Ilumatobacteraceae bacterium
GCCCATGCAGTCGACACCAGCTCGGAGATGCTCAGTCCGGACCCGAGGACGCTTACCTTGAGGTCGGCGATGTCGCCCTCGCCGATCAGCTGGTGGTCAACCGCAGGGACCGGATCCTGCCAGATCAGCTCCTCTGTGGGAACCTCCGGGCCAAGGTACCGTGCGATGGGACCCATGTCGCGGTGGCACAACTTGAACCACGCCCTGGCAAAGGCGTCGGCGAACTCCGCCGGGTTCTCGTGGAAGCGTCGTGAAATCGGCTCGTAGACCGGGTCCATCCTCAGTGCCAAATCCGCGGTGGTCATCATGGGTGCATGCGTCCTCGACGGATCGTGGGCATCTGGCACGGTGCCCTGAGCCTCCGGATTCATTGGAGTCCACTGCTTCGCACCGGCCGGGCTCCGGGTCAGCTCCCACTCGTAGCCGAACAGCACATCGAAGTAGGTGTTGTCCCACGTGATCGGGGTGGGGGTCCATGCACCCTCGACGCCGCTGGAGGTCGTGTCGGCGCCCTTGCCGGTGCCGAAGCTGTTCTTCCAGCCGTGGCCCATCTGCTCGATGGGGGCGCCCTCGGGCTCCGGACCGACGAGCGCAGGATCACCAGCGCCATGGCACTTGCCGAAGGTGTGCCCGCCGGCGACGAGTGCAACGGTCTCTTCGTCGTTCATCGCCATCCGAGCGAACGTCTCGCGAATGTCGCGAGCCGATCCGAGGGGGTCCGGGTTGCCGTTCGGCCCCTCCGGATTCACGTAGATCAGGCCCATCTGAACGGCACCGAGAGGATTCAGGAGTTCCCGGTCGCCGCGGTAGCGCTCGTCTCCGAGCCAGGTGGTCTCGGGGCCCCAGTAGATGTCTTCTTCGGGCGCCCAGACGTCGGCACGACCGCCGGCGAAACCGAACGTCTGGAAGCCCATCGATTCCAAGGCAACGTTGCCGGCAAGAATCATCAGGTCGGCCCACGAGAGCTTCCGGCCGTACTTCTGCTTGATCGGCAACAGGAGCGTGCGCGCCTTGTCGAGGTTCCCGTTGTCGGGCCAGCTGTTGAGGGGTGCGAAGCGCTGGGTGCCCGATGCTGCGCCACCGCGACCGTCTCCGATCCGATAGGTGCCTGCGCTGTGCCACGCCATCCGAATGAAGAACGGGCCGTAGTGGCCGTAGTCGGCAGGCCACCAGTCCTGCGACGAAGTCATCAAGGTGGTGAGGTCCTGCTTCACCGCATCGAAGTCGAGAGTCTTGAACTCCTCGGTGTAGTCGAAGTCGCTGCCCATGGGATTGGCCATCGGGGAGTTCTGGTGCAGCATCCCCAGGTTCAACTGATTCGGCCACCAGTGTTGGTTCGCCGTTGCCCCAACTGCCGTGTGGGCGGCATTCGGGCCACCCATCACTGGGCACGTTTTTACGCTGTCGTTGATCTCGAGGGCGGTTTGGTCAGTCATTGCTGCTCCCTGCGTTGAGTAGATGGTTCCGAGTTTTGCGGCACGACGGGCAGCGCCCCCAGTAGATGACCTCGGCTTCGTCGATCTCGAAACCGTGATCATCGTCCGCGGTGAGGCACGGCGCCGCTCCGACCGCGCAGTCGATGTCGAACATGGTGTCGCAGCCTCGGCAGATGAGGTGATGATGATTGTCGCCCACTCGATCCTCGTAGCGGGCCGCAGATCCGGCTGGCTGGATCCGGCGGACGAGGTTCTTATCGGCCAGTACGCTGAGTGTGTCGTACACCGCCTGGCGCGAGATCGACCCGATGACCGTCCGCACGTCGTTGGTCAGCTCGTCGGCGGTGGCGTGGGTCCGGGACGACATCGCCCGCATGATGGCCAGCCGCTGGGCGGTCACCTGCAACCCGTGTTGGCGCAGTAGCTGAGCAACGGCATCGGTCATGGGGACGATGTTCCCACAACGAATGGACTCTGTCAAATATTTGTTCGAGTCTGAACTCTTCCCCAAGAAATTAACTGGCACGCCACCGAGTGTTAGCTCTGGTTGGTCCAGTCGAACTCGTAGAAGATCCAGTTGCTGTTCTCGAAGTTCAGGTGGACGCCTTCGGCTTCAACTTCGAAGCTTCCCTGGCCGCATTCGCCGCGCTTCCATATGAAACCGGTGTCGAGATCGATCGCGACGAGATGCTCCTCACCTGTCACCGGATTCTTGAGGGTGTCGCCACGGGCGCTGCCGACGCCGGGGATGTCAAACCCGCTGTAGATCCCGTTGTCTTCGATATTGACGGCCGCGCGCACGACGCCGGCGATTTGGAAGGTGGTGCCGAGGATCGACCAGGGAAGGCCACCGAGCTGACCGGTGAAGATTTGAGCCAGGCAGCCGAGTTGTTCCTCGCTTACTTCGGGAGGTACCACGAAGATCGCCTTGCCGTTGCCATCGTGTATCGCTTTTGGCCAATCCAGGATGGCGACGGCGTCAATGCCACCGAGTTCGACATCGCCGCAGTGACCCTCGACGATCCGGGTCGCCACGGCGGCTCGGCAGCTGCCGTCGGGTGAGGACGGAAACCCGGAGAAGTTGCACGTGCACCCGGGTTGGCAGTTGCAGAATTCGTATCCCTTGCCGCGCAGTCGCCAGGCGGTCGTGGTTTCGGTGGCAGTCATTGGTTCTCCCTTGGTAGTCAGGTGGTGTTCGTTGATGTCATCTAATGGTGTCGATCGTCCCCGGTGACGCCAGCAGCACAATGCCCAGGACGACAAGCGCGGCGCCTGCGACTGTCGCCACTCGCTCGCCGTGACGGAAGGTCTTCTCGGTGACGATCAGTGCCGTCAGTACCAGCATCCAGCCGAGGTTCATCGTCCCGACCGCGACCAAGAGGACGAACATTGCCCAACAGCAGCCGACGCAGAACAGTCCGTGCGAGGCTCCCATGCGAGACGCTCCAAGTGGTCGCTCCAAACGCCCGCGGTAGCGGAGGAAGAACGACATCGGTGACCGGCAGTGGCGCAAGCAAAGCTCCTTCAGCGGGCTGAGTTGCCAGACGCCCGCCGCAACGAACGCACCACCTGCGAGACGACCTGTCCATTCCGTGCCCTCAGCCAGCGGCATGTAGAGCGCACGCCAGGCGAAGTAGGCGGGAACCCCAAGAAGCAGCCACACCGCAAGGTAGCCGCCGACGAAGTAGGGAAGCGATGCCACCCGGCGCAGCCCCGAGGCACGGGCATAGAGCTTCACGACCGGCGTCATCGACGGCAACATCATCGCGGTCATCATCGCCAGCCACGCCACCAGAAATCCCACCGTGTTCATCGCTGACTCCGTCGACATGCCCATACCAGACATGCCACCTGCACGCATCTCCTGCGCCATCCGGACAGACCACCACCAACCCAGCGCCGCCGCGGACAGGAGCACGACCGGAACCCCGTAGCGCACAACCGGTCGATCGACTGCCCGTAGCCCCGGCGACGTCGATTCAGCGACCATCAGCCACCCCCGCCACAAACTCTGTACCGGTCGAATGGTTTAGTCAAGCGCTCCACTCGCAGGCCTGAAAGATCCTCTGCTGCCTTCCCGGGACGGCTCAGTTCGCCAGCGGGTCAGGGCGCGACGTGGTCGGGCGTCATCGGGGCACGTTGTTGTCAGGCTGGTTGTACAGCTCTGTCGACAGGTAGCGCAATCCCGAGTCGCACAGGATCGTGACGACCGTGGCTTCGGGGCCGAGACGCTCCGCGACGCGCAGTGCGGCCACGACGTTGGCACCGGAGGAAGCACCAGCGAAAAGTCCTTCTTCGCGTGCGAGCCGTCGGGCCATCGCGATCGCGTCGTCGGTTGCGACGGTTTGAATCTCGTCGACCTGGTCCGGTTCCCACAGTGGTGGG
>JANONE010000248.1:0-3073 GCA_031420675.1 Ilumatobacteraceae bacterium
GATGGCTGATCGGTCCGGTCTGACCCACGCGTTGTCGGTGGCGATGGGTGAGTGCGGGATCTCCTGGCACACCCATGATCCGGGTGTCGTGCTGGCCCATCTCGCGGTCGCGATCGCGGACGGCGCGGATTGTCTGTCGGATCTGGCGGTGCTGCGCGAACAGGACGACTTGTTCGGGCCGGTCGCCTCCCAGGCCACTGCCTGGCGGACGATCGAAGCGGTCACCTCGGTCGAACTGCGCTGCATCAACCAGGCGGTCGCGACAGCGCGAGCCCAGGTGTGGGCCGCCACAGATGTGAACTTGGATGCGTTGACGATCGATTTCGACGCGACGCTGGTGACAGCACACTCGGACAAACAAGACGCGGCGCCGACCTACAAACGCGGGTTCGGGTTCCACCCGTTCGGGGTATGGCTCGACGAGACCCGCGAACCGTTGGCGATGATGCTGCGCCCTGGCAACGCCGGCGCGAACAACGCCGCCGACCACATCCGCCTGCTGGACGACGCGATCGCATCGCTGCCTGCCAAATGCCAGGCCGGGCACAACCGTCACGATCACGCGGCCGACGTGACAGTGCCGATCCTGGCCCGCGCCGACTCGGCCGGCGCGACACACGATTTCGTTGACGCCCTCGAGGACCGCAACATCAACTACTCGCTGGGCTTCCATGTTGATGGCCGGGTCCGCGACGCATTGCTGCTGGTCCAAGAAGAAGATTGGGTGCCAGCCCGCAACAGTGACGGAACCTGCCGCACCGGCGGCTACATCATCGAGCTCAGCGACCTCGTCAACCTCGACACATGGGGTGACCGGTGCCGGCTGATCTGTCGCCGTGAACGACCGCACCCCGGCGCCCAGCTATCCCTGTTCGACACCATCAACGGATGGCGCCACACCTGCTTCATCACCAACACCAACAGCGACCCGACCACATTGGAAACCCGCCACCGCGGACACGCCCGCGTCGAAGACCGCGTCCGCGCCTGGAAAGACTGCGGCCTCGCCAACCTGCCGTTCGAGGACTACGTCCGCAACCAAGCCTGGGTCGCTACGTCGATGCTCGCCAACTGTCTCATCGCCTGGACCCAACTCATCTGCCTCGACGGGCACCTCGCCCGCGCCGAACCCAAGACGCTGCGTTACCGGCTCTTCCACGTCGCCGCCTATCTCGCCCACCGAGGCCGACAACTGATCCTGCGCATCGACCAGACCTGGCCATGGCGCAACGAACTACAAAGCGCGTACACCCGGCTGCGTCACAGCCTGCCCTGACCGCAAGCCCGGCCAGCGCCAGCCACACCCCTCACCCAGCGCACAAACCCAACCCAACCCCACGCCAGCCCCGACCTCACGCGCCCCGAAACCGGCTACACCGACCAGCCAAGAGATCAAGCGCCAACAAGCTCATCGAGACCGACCACAACCCGACCACCCGAAGCCGGATGAATAATCGAGGATTGCCTCGCCGTGTGGGTAAGTTATCGCAGCGTGATCACATCGAGCCCTGGTACCGCCGTCGACGACGCACTGCGTGCGGCTGTAGGCCACGGCGTTGGTGGCGAAGGTCGGTGGCCTCACGAGCCTCTCGAGCCCGACGAATTCGATCGCCTGCTGGTCACAGCGATGAGCGAACGCCTCCTCGGGGTGCTCGCAGAGGCAGTTGCCGACGGGGCGTTGAGCTTGCCCTCCGAACAGCTGGAACAGCTCACCCACCTTCACGCAGGGTCGCAGGCCCACATGCTGGAGATCGAACGGCTGCTGCTGCGCGTGATCGAGCGGTTCGGCGAGTTGGGCATCGAGTACCGGGTCTTGAAGGGTGTGGCGCTGGCTCATCTGGTGTACGCGGACCCGGCCTGGCGGGTCGCGGCGGACGTCGACCTCCTGGTTCGAGGGGACAGGCTCGCTGATGCCATCCGGATTGCCGTCGATGAGTTCGGTGGTGACCAGCTCGTTCCCGAGTTGCGCCCCGGTTTCGACCGGGAGTTCGGCAAGGAGTCGATGGTTCGGGTCGGCAACGTCGAGCTGGACCTTCACCGAACGTTCGTCGTCGGCCCGTTCGGACTGACCATCGAGCTGGCAGACCTCTTCACCGAGGCGAACACCATCACGGTCGGTGAACGCCGATTGATAGCACTCGGCACCGAGCACCTGTTCTTGCATGCCTGCTACAACGTCGCGCTCGGTGACTACCCGGTCCGGTGGGGTTCGGTCCACGACCTTCTCTTGTGTGCCAAGCACCTACCGATCGACCTCGATCGAGCGATCGCGATAGCGCAGCGCTGGCAGGGGACCGCCGTGGTACGGCGGGCTGCGGAAGTTGCCGTCGACATGGGGCGGCGGGGACGCCGAATTCGATTTCCGCCGGCTCGCCGGCATGGCAGTGCCGCGGCGACAGGAGTGGTTGCTGCGCAGCTATCTCACGCCGGCTCGCAGCTACAGCCGCCCACTGACGTCTCTGGTGGTGATCTCCGGCATCCGTGCCCGTCTCCGCTACGCGCGGGCGATCGTCGCTCCGAGTGCCACCTACCTACGAAGCCGCGGTTGGACCGGGCGTGCCCATCTTCGACGAGCAATCACGCAGTTGTCACACCGTGAGTGATCTGGTCGGCGACGACGTGATGTGGCAGCGGTCGGAGGGCGTACTGACCCGGCGACTGCTCGACGGCGTGGTCGTTTTGGCCCCCGGCGATCATCCACCCGTGCGCGTCACGACGCCCGGTGAGGTGCTGTGGGCGCTGCTGGATGAGCCGTGCGAGTTCGCCGACCTGGTGGCCGTGTGGTCGACGCTCTACGGGATCTCGAACCTTGCGGCGCGCGCCGAAATCGAGCCGTTGCTCGCGGCCTGGTACGCGGGAGGCGCCGCGACCAAGCTCGAACGCTCCCAGCAGACCGGACGCAACTCCGCATCCGAGTGAGCGTCGTGCCCCTCGGGCGTCGACTCCCTCGGGTATCGTCCGGCTGATGGTGTACGAGGGCGGCGAGTGTGCTGAGAACGAAGACCTGGTGATCACGGACGAAGTCGACAGACCGTTTGATCCGGCGGCGTTCGACTCGGCGATACCGCAGGCT
>JANONE010000249.1:0-2838 GCA_031420675.1 Ilumatobacteraceae bacterium
GACGAGGCCGTCGATGGTGGTGATGAGGGTGGCGCTGTCCACAGAGCAGGCCTCCGTCGCGGCGGCGGCGATGATCTGCACTGCATCGGCGGCGAGGGCTCCGAAGCTGATCGTCTCGATCTTTGCGCCGGCAGCGGCCGCATCATCGAGGAACTGCTGCACGCCGTTGCTGTCCTGGGGGAAGGTGTGGGCGGCGAACACGATGCCTTCGGCCACTTCGCCGGCGCTCCACACCACAGTGGCGTCGAAGCCGTCGACGCCGGCCACGATGATGTCGCCGAGGCCGGCAGCCTTGAGCTGCTCGAGCAGCACCTGCGTCTGGGGCATCACCATCGCCGTGAACAGCACGGACGGCTGCTCACCGAGGTTGGAGATCTCGTTGACCTGGGTGGAGAAGTCGGCGTCGGCGAGGCTGTACGCGTAGTCGCCCAGCACCGAGCCACCGCCCGCTTCGAACACCGTGGTGAAGTACTCCGGATTACCCGAGAAGTACACGTCGTCCGTGCTGCTGAGCGTCACGGCCGTGGTGTGGCCCTCTGCGAGTGCCCACTCGGCGATCGCCGACGACTGGACGGGGTCGCTGAAGCTGGCGAGGAAAGCACCACGCGACGGGTCGGCGAGCGCAGGGTCGGTCGACGCCATGAAGATGATGGGCGCCGTGCCGTCGACCGCATCGAGCAAGGGGGCGCCGGTGCTGGCGAAGGGCGGGCCGATGATTGCGTTCACTCCGTCGTCGAGCAGTTCTTGGGCGGCGCGCTGGGTAGCGGCGGGGTCGCCCTGAATGTCTTTCACCACGTACTCGACCGGCAGGCCGCCGACGCCGCCAGCGTCGTTGATCTTGTCGACCATCACCTTGGCGGCTTCCGAGCCGGGCTGGTCCGAGAAGGCCCCCAGCTCGCCGAGGTCGGCTGCGAAGCCGATCTTCAACGGGGTGTCGAGCGTGCAATCGCCACCGGAGCCGACGGTGGTGTCGGTAGCGCCGCCAACGGTCGTGTCGACGCCAGTGTCGGGCGCGGCGGTCTCCGCAGGTGTGCTGGTGGTGGTCTTGCTGTCGTCGCTGCATGCTGCGGCGACGATGCTCAACGACATGAGCACGGCCGGGACGATTCGATTCCTCATTTGCTCCCCCTGCAGATGTGCCGTCAGGTGCGACGGTGATTGAACATGGCGATGCTAGTCGAAGACGAAAGTAGTTAGGAAACGAAGGATCGCGCACATCCCTTTCGGCAAAGGCGCCGCAGGTGCTTCGTGGCCTAACGATCGGTTCATCGCTTTGCTAACGTCGAAGAACTATGGGGAACCGACGAGTACGAGTCATGTGGAGCGATCTCAACGGGCTGTCGCACGGGCGCTACGTGCCTGCACGTCGTCTGCACGAGCACGGTCACCACGCGGTCACCACGCTGACGATGAACATCCGGCGCGAGATCCTGCCCATCGAGGGGTACGCAGCCGACGTCGGCTTCCCCGACCTGGCGACGGTGCCACTCGTGCAAACGCGCCGCAACGGCTGGGAGGTAGATACTGATGTCGTCATAGCCGACCTCGAGTTCAACGGCCAGCCGTTGTCGATCGGGCCGCGCAACGCACTGCAGCGTGCTGTCGACGCCTGGCGTGCGCTCGGGTACGAGCCGTTGCTGGGTTTCGAGATGGAGTTCTACGTGCTGCAACCCGACGCCGATGCGCCTGGCGGCTTCGGCCCGCTGCACATCCCGTCACACCGGGTGTACGGCGTCGGCACCGGGGGCGACACCACTGGCCTGATGTTCGAGCTGTTCGACGCCGCAGAGCACAGCGAGCTAGATCTGGAAGGCATCATGGGCGAGTTCCACCCCGGCCAGATGGAGCTCAACATGAAGTACGGCCCGGCGATGGATTCCGCCGACCGTGCGTTCATCTGCAAGGAGATGACCCGCGAGCTGGCCTCGCGCCGGGGCTACTGCATCACCTACATGGGCCGCCCCAACGCGACGATGGTGGGCAGCGGGCTGCACGTCAACTTCTCGCTCGTGCCTGTCGGCGGTGGAACCAACGCGTTCGACGAGGCCGGCGCCGAGTACGGCCTGTCGTCGCTGGCGCGGCAATGCCTCGGCGGTCTGATCGCGCACCACGAAGGCCTCGCCGCGATGTCGGCCCCCACGGTCAACAGCTACAAGCGGCTCATCCCCGGCATCATCGCCGGCTACTGGGCCAACTGGGGCCTTGACAACCGCAGCACCAGCTACCGCATCCCGTACGAGCGCGGCGCGGCCACCCGCATCGAGAACCGCATGCCGTGCGGCAGCGCCAACCCGTACCTCGCGGCCGCAGTGATGTTGAACGCCGCGCTCCTCGGTGTGGTCGACGGCCTCGACTGTGGTGCGCCACAGGTCGGTGATGGCGACGAAAACCCCAACACCGATCGGCACACGCCGCACACCCTGGCGGATGCCGTCGTGGCCTACGAGGCCGACGCGGTGCTGTGCGAGGCGATGGGCGCCGATCTCACCCGCGCCTACCTCGCGATCCGCAAGGACGAGTTGGCCCGCTGGGATGCGACCGGCAACGAGTTTTCGGTGGAGAACGTCACCGACTGGGAGCTCAACGAGTACATGCCGTTCTACTGAGCGCCACGCGGGGTCGACATCAGGGCGCCGTGTCGAGGCCCAGTAGCGGCAGGCAATCCTCCACGCCGTGCAACGTGATGTCGTCGCGGTGCAGGCGCGCCATGAAGTCGTTTCGTGACATCTGGAACAGCCGCATCGTGCTCGCCACGTCCTTTCGAACTGCTGAGCGCTGACCGTTCGCCAGGTACCCCAGGCTGTTGGTGACGCCCAGCGAGGGACCGTTGTCCTCCCA
>JANONE010000250.1:0-2810 GCA_031420675.1 Ilumatobacteraceae bacterium
GCGTCGGCGGGTATTGCGCCGGTGGTGTGTATGCCGGTGGTGAACTCGGCGGCGCCGGCGGAACATGAGGCGGCGGCCCTGGCGGCGGTGGCGGCGGCAGCGAGTCGTTGTTTCCCATCAAGGGCAGCCTATTGCGCGCGCAACGCGCTGGGCACCATCGGCCATTGACTCATTGGCCGCGACGACGGCGAATCTCGGCAGTGATCGCCGGCACAACCTTGTGGAGGTCGCCGATCACGGCGTAGTCGGCCTTGGTGACCATGTTCGCCTCCGGATCGGTGTTGATCGCAAGGATCTTCTTCGAGGCCATCGCACCCACCCAGTGTTGGATGGCACCGGAGATGCCGCAGGCCATGTACAGGTCGGGGGCGATGCGAGTTCCGGTCTGACCCACCTGGTCGGTGTGGTTGCGCCAGCCGTTGTTGGTGACGGCACGCGAGCAGCCGACGACACCACCGAGCAGCCGGGCGAGTTCCTCCAGTGGGCCGAATGCCTCCGCCGAACCGACGGCGCGGCCGCCACCGACCACCAGCGGTGCGGTGGCGAGCGTCACACCAGCAGCGCGTTCGACACGTTCAACGACAACGGTTCGAGCGAGCAACGGATCGAGCTCGACGGGCAACACCGAGGTGGCCCCGGCCGCTGGGCTCTCGACTGCCTCGTACGCGTGATGCGACACCGTGAGCAGCTTGACGGGCGCGGTGAGCGCGCACTGCTCCAGCAACGAGCCACCCCAGCGAACACGGGTGAGGTTCCAGGTATCGCCACCGGTTGCGGCGAGCGAAAGGTCGACGACGTTGGCGGCGAACGGTAGGTCGAGACGAGCGGCGACCTGCGCCAACACCTCGTTGCCACGGTCGGTCCCGGTGGCCAACACTGCTGCGGGGCAAAGCACACCGATTGCCTGGGCCACGGCCTCACCCCATGCTTCCGGTCCGTAGTCGGTCAGGAGGTCGTGGTGCACCTGATGCACGAGCGAGGCACCGTGCGCCGCAAGCGTTGCCGCGACCCCATCGGCCGCGGCGCCGAGGGTGATGGCCTCGACCTGCGAACCGATCGTGCGGGCCGCGGCCAGCGCTTCCAGCGACGCCGGCGCGAGGGTGCCCCGATCGTGTTCCACGACGACGAGCACGGTCATTTGAGGATCCCCAGTTCTTCGAGGAGGTCGACCACGGCGGGTGCGGCCTCCGGGCCGTTCCCGAGCATGATGGTCTGGCTGGCCTGTTCGGCCGCCCGCACGAGCGTGATCATCCGCTGGCCGCCGGGCTCGCCCTGCGGCGAGACCTGCGCGACGTCGACCTTCTTGGAGGCGAGACGTCCCTTGAGCGTCGGGTACCTGGGCAAGTTGATGCCCTCCTTCACACCGAGCACGGCGGGCATCGGAATTGCGTACACCTCGACACCGGCTTCGGCCTCGCGGCGGGCCCGCAGCGTGTCGCCGTCGACCTCGATGCCTTTGATGCCGTTGACGATCGGGCGACCCAGCGCGTGTGCGACTCGCACACCGATCTGGAAGTTGCCCGAGTCTGCCGACTCGTTGCCGAACAGCACGAGATCGAACTGGCCATCGGTTGCTTCGATGTCGCGGATTGCTGCAGAGATCGCGGCGGCGGTGCGTTGGGGATCCCAGTCGACGGCATCGATCGTGAGCAGCACGGCCCTGTTCACACCAATGCTGGCGGCGTAACGAAGCTGCTCGTCGGCCGCGGCCGGGCCGAGCGTGAGCACGGTGGATTCGCCACCGTGCCGCTCGACGAGCTGCACCGCTTCCTCGACCGCGCACTCCTCGTGCGGGCTGGTCGCGAACGCAAGGTACGCCGTGTCCACCGCCTGTCCGTCGGCGGTGATGTTGATCTTGGCGCCCGGAGCAGGCACCCGCTTGACGCAGACGAGCACTCTCATGATCAACCCTTCATGCGGCTGTCGGTGGGGTCGAACAGCGGGGTGGCGCCGGCGACATCGACGGTGACGGGGTACATCTCGTTCATGTACATGACCTGCAGCTTGGCGCCCACCACCGCATGCTGCGGCGGGAGGTAGGCAAGCAGCAAGAACTTGCCGACCGATGGCCCGGCGCCGGCAGTGGTGACACGCGAGACGCGACCCTTGGCGTCGAGGATGCGTTCGCCGTCAAGGGTGAGGATCGGCTCGTTGCCACCAGTCGGGAAGCGGTCGTAGCCCTCGGCGCACTTCTGCGAATCCATCGACAAGGTGCACATGATCGCGGCCGGAGCCTCTTCCCGTGCGGCCAGGTAGGCGGCCTTGCCGAGGAAGTCGGCACTCTTCACCTTCGGCCGGTTCAAACCGGCCTCGACCGGGTTGTACTCGCTCTCCAGTTCGGCGCCCATCAGGCGGTAGCCCTTTTCGATGCGGCCGGTGACCGCGTACACGCCGATGCCCACGGGAATGATCTCGAACTCTTCGCCGGCAGTAAACACGGCATCCCACAGGGTGAGGCCGTGCTCCATGTTGGTGTAGATCTCCCAGCCGTTCTCGCCGACGTAGCTGATGCGGAACATCGTGCAGGGCACGCCCGCGATGAGCACTTCGCGCACTGCGCCGTAGGGGAAGCCTTCCTGGCTGAGGTCGTATCGCGCCGTCGTGTTGTCGGTTGCGATCTTGGCCAGTGTCGCGACCGCCTTCGGGCCCCACACGCCAAGCGTGCACATGCCCTGCGAACGGTCGGTGAACGTCACGGAGTTGCCGGTGCGCTCGTTGAACTCGTGGCGGTACTTGTTGAACCAGTAGTTGTCGCGGCCACCGTCGAAGGCACCGGTGATGACCCGGTAGTGGTGCTGACCCAGGCGCTG
>JANONE010000251.1:0-9600 GCA_031420675.1 Ilumatobacteraceae bacterium
CAGCATAGCGCATGGTGCTAACTCTTGCAAGCACCTCGGCAGTACTCGGAGTGGTGCCACCGCACGAGGTGACCGGTTGCAGTGGTGTCGTCGCCGCTAGCCTCGACTGTTCGTGGAACCCAACGGAACGCTCGCCCCGCCCGTTGTGGCCGTGATGGTGGTGCACGAACCCGGTCCTTGGTTCGACGAAGCGCTCGCTGCGTTGGCCGAGCAGGACTACGGCAACTTGAAGAACCTGTTTCTCGTGGTCGGTGAGCCCGGCGACCTACCGGAACGCATCCGCGAGCGGGTGCCAAACGCCTTCGTGAGGGCGGTGGACGGCAACCCGGGGTTCGGGACGGCGGCGAACGAAGTGCTGCGCCTCGTGGAGGGTGACAACGGTTTCTTCTGCTTCCTACACGACGACGTGGCGCTCGAGCAGGGCACGATCATGCTGCTGGTGGAGGAGCTCTATCGTTCCAACGCCGGCATCGTCGGCCCCAAGCTGGTCAGCTGGAACGACTCCGGCGTGTTGCAGCACGTGGGTCTCGGCGTCGACCGGTTCGGCGAGATCGACACGATTGTCGAGCCCGGCGAGGTCGATCAGGAGCAGCACGATGCCGTCCGCGACACCTTCGCAGTCCCTTCGGCCTGCCTGCTCATACGAGCCGATCTGTTCCGGACGGTCGGTGGCTTCGATCCGGCGATCGAGTACTACGGCGACGACGTCGACCTGTGCTGGCGGGCACACCTCGGGGGAGCTCGCGTGGTCGTGGTACCGACGGCACGCGCCCGCCACCGCGAAGAGCTCGCCCAGCGTCGCCCCGACCTGCGCCACACCACGTTGGCTGCCCGCAGCCGCATGCGGTCGGTGGCCACCCTGACGGGTGCCAGCCGCCTGCCGCTCGTCTCGTTGCAACTCGTCCTGGTCACCGTCGGTGAAGCCATCGTCGGTCTGCTCACCGGCCGTGTCCGCGAGGTGGGTGCATCGCTCACTTCGTTGGTGGCGATGGTGCCTCGCACCCCGTCGTTCTTCGCGCGCCGTCGCTCGTTGTTGGGGCTGCGCCAGGTGCCCGACTCGGAGGTTGCCGGGCTGCAACTCCGTGGGAGCGCCCGACTGACCAGCTACCTGCGCTCGCGCGACAGCCGCCAGGTCGACCCCGACTCCACCACCGAGCGCCGTTGGCGCCAGACTGCCGGTTCCGCCCCGGCCCTCGCCTGGCTGGCGGTCAGCCTGTTGGCGCTCATCGGCAGCCGACGCCTGATCGCCGACGGCGTGCCTCACTTCGGAGAATTCTTGGCGCTCCCGTCCAGTCCGCGCAACCTACTGTCCGACTACCTGTCGGGTTGGTCCGGCCACGGCCTTGGCAGTACTGCCGCGAATCCCACCGGCATCGGTCTGCTCGCGGTCGGCAGCATCGGCACCCTGTTCAACATGGGGTTGCTGCGAACGGTGCTGATCGTGGGCCTGCTCTTCGCCGGCTACCTCGGCATGTGGCGCTTGGCGTCGTTGTTCCCCACCGCTCGGGCGCGCGTTGCCGCGCTGGCGGTGTACGCGGCGGTTCCCTTGCCCAGCCAGCTCCTCTCCACCGGTCGCTGGGCGGCGCTGGCCTGTTACGGCGCAGCCCCGTGGGCGTTGCATCACCTGCGACGCATTGCAGGCGTCGACACGTCGGGCAGCCGTCACGACGACGCGGTCGAGCATTCTGTCGTGGTGCCCGTCCGTAAACTGGTCCGGTGGTCGGCACAGCTGGCGCTGTTGACGGCGGTCGTCGTCGCCTTTGCGCCGTCGTTCGCGCTGGTGCTGGTGCTGATGGGTCTGCTCATCGGCATCGCCACCCTGCTGTGCGGGGGTGCGCCGCGTGCTGCCGCGACGGTCTTCGCCGCAGCGTTCGGCGCCGCTGTGGTCGGGCTGCTGGCCAACCTGCCATGGGTACTCTCGTTGGGCGGCAGCGACGGCTGGACCTCGATCGTCGGGGTGCCGGTCACGTCGACCCGTTCGCTCGGTGTCGCCCAACTGGGCCGCTTCCTCGGCGACAGCGGGGGCTTGGATGTGGTCGCGACGCTGCTGTTCGTGCCGGTGCTGGTGGCGCCGCTCGTCGCGCGCGCCTGGCGCTTCACCTGGGCAGTGCGGGCGGCGACGCTGGTCTTCGGATTCGGTGCGCTGGCAATCCTTGATGATCGAGGTTCGCTGCCGGTTCGCATGCCCGAACCCGGCGTGCTGCTCGTGCCGGTGGCCATCGGCGTTGCCCTTGCCGCCGCCTGCCTCGCGGCGGCGTTCCAAGACGATGTGCTCGGCGGCTCGTTCGGCTGGCGCCAACCACTCTGGCTCCTCGCCGGTGCCGGCCTGGCGATCGGTGTCGTACCCGGCCTGTTCGCCGTCTCCGATGGCGGGTGGGCGACCCCTGACCGCACGTTGGTATCTGTGTTGGCGCAGTTGCCCACAAATCCTGTGGAGGGCGATTATCGGGTGCTCTGGGTCGGCGACCCCCGTGTGATCCCGGTCGGCGCCTACACGTACCAGCCGGGCATCGGATACGCCCTCACCGACGACGGTGCGTTGACCGTGGAGGACTTCTGGTCCGGTCGCCCGACCGGCGTCGAGCAGGAGATCGCCACGGCCCTGCGCCAGATTTCCGCAGGCGTCACGTTGCGCGGCGGCCGCTTGCTCGCGCAGTACGGCATTCGCTACGTCGTGGTGCCGGTTGCGGATGGCGCCAACGGCACCGTCAGCAATCCGTTGCCGCCGCCGAACGGTCTGATCGATGTGCTGGAGGACCAACTCGATCTCGCCGCACCGCTCACCAAGCCGCCCAACTTCTTGATCTATGAGAACACGGCCTACACGCCCACCCGATCGGTGCTCTCCGCGGCCGGCGCGGCGGCCAGCCAAGAGGCCGGCGGCGAAGCGATGACCAACGCCGACCTGCGTGGCTCGACGCCCTTCGCTGTTGGCGCCCCTGATCGCGGCGATGCCGTCGGCGACGTGGTCGCCGGTACCTTGCATGTCGCGGTCCCGTACGACGCCAACTGGTCGCTGACCGTGGATGGCACCAAGATCGCCGGCAGGCGCGCGTTCGGCTCCACGCTCGCGTTCGACGTGCCCTCAGCAGGTCGTGCCACGCTTAGTTACGACACGCCGGTGTCACGATCGCTGTGGTTGCTGGTGCAGCTGCTCATGTGGGTCGCGCTGGTGATCTGCGCCAGCCGGGTCCGGCCGTCTCTGTGGCGCCGGCGGAGGCGCCGGGTCGGGGCGGCCGACGCGTCGCCGGTGGTGGATCTCACCGCCCCCCTCGAACTCCTCGACGGCGAACTGCCATGGAAGCCGAGCACGGAGGAAACCTCATGAACCGCCGTCTCGTGGCACTGGTCGCGGTGGTGATACTGCCGATCCTGCTCCTCGTCGCGGCGGTGCGTGGCGACCGCCCGCCGGCGATCGTGGCAACCTTCGCCTCCTTGGGTTCGCCGTCGCTGCCGTTCGTGCCACACCAGGGTTTTCTCAGCTCCACCTGGTTCTGCCCCGGTGTCCCCAATGGGGCCGACGGGCTCGGGGGGTCGATCACCGTCGCCAATCCGTCCGATGCTCCCTTGGCCGGTCATCTCACCGTCTTCTCCGACGGGGCCGGAACTGCGCCGGCAGAGCAGGCATTCGAGGTGCCGAGCCGCGACACGTTCTCATTGGAGCTGGCGACGGTGCAGGCGGCGGGCAGCTACCTTGCGGCGATGGTCGAGATCACCGGTGGAGGCGGTTTCGTGGAGCAACAGGCCGACCACCCCGACGGCAATGCCGTCAGCCCCTGCTCCAACAGCACCTCGGCCAACTGGTACTTCGCCGATAACTACACCCTCAACAACAGCAAAGAAGACCTCGTCATCACCAACCCGTTCCCCGACCAGGCGATCGTGGATGTCTCCTTCGCCAGCAACGACGGGCAGCGATCGCCTCCTCAGTTGCAGGGTGTGCCGATCGCCGGGTACTCCGTGCACGTGGTCAGCGAAGAGTTCCTTGCCAAGGATGAGGCCGTGCTGGCGGTCTCGATCGTGGCATCACGCGGGCGGGTGGTGGCCGGCCGGGCACAGCAATATCTCGGCGAACGACAGGGCTACACGCTGAGTCTCGGTTCGCCCAGCGGCTCCGCAGGTTGGTGGTTCGCGGACGGGGAGAACAATGGCAACTTCGAGCGCTACAGCATCTACAACCCCAGCGACGAGGAAGCCACGGTGCAGCCCGTGTTCCTCGGTGTCACCAGTGACACCTTCAACAACGACATCGAGCCGATCACGATCGCCCCCGGGCGCGTTGCGTCACTGAGCATCGCCGACGTGCCAGACCTACCCGCGGGCCGTCACGGCGCGCAGTTCTCGTCGCTCACCGGCACGCCGGTGGTCGTCGAACGCGCGATCACCCGCCAGACGGCCGACGGTTTCGTGACGACGGTGGTGCGCGGCGTCGAGCAGTACTTTGCCGAGCGTTACTTCCGATGGAGCATGGCGATCGGCACGGACGTAGCGGTCGACAACGTGTTGGTGGTGCTGAACGTCTCGTTCGTCGACGCAACGGTCGCGGTGAAGGCATTGGGTCCCGGCGGTGAGGTCGACCTGGCCGGCCTGGAAGCCGTTCCGTTGCCCGCCGGCGCCGTCATCACGATCGCGATACCCGATCAAGCCGCCGCGCTCGGTCATCCACTGATAGTCGTCGGGACGCAGCCCATTGTCGTCGAGCGTCTCTTGCCCCGTCGCAGCGCGGATCTTCGCGGTCGCTCGGGTTCGCTGGCTCTGCCGGGCTGACGCATGCTGCAGTTGGTCGTCGCGGTCACAGTGGTCGTAGTGGCCGTGTTGGTGGGGCTCGTCCTGCGTCGCCGCCAGGAGGTGGCTGCGCCCACGCAACCCACGTTCGCAGTGCCCGTGCAACTGGATCGGTCCGATTTCGCGGCGGACACACCCTGGCTGGTGGCGGTGTTCTCGTCAGCCACGTGCACCACGTGCGCCGATGTGGTGCGCAAGGCAAGGGTGCTGCAGTCGCCGGAGGTGACGGTGGTCGACGTCGAGTTCCCCACCGCCAAGCGGTTGCACCAGAAGTACGACATCCAGGCGGTGCCCATCGTCGCCATCGCTGATGCCCAGGGCGTGGTGAGGGCAGGTTTCGCCGGCCCGGTGACGGCGACCGATCTGTGGGCAGCAGTCGCCGAAGCGCGTCAGCCGGGCACCAGCCCGGAGCCCGGCCTCGGTCGCTGAAGCGCCCGCAGCCGGGCAGCGAAGTTATAAGACCTTGGCGGATTCGGCAACCGGTGCGTCGTCGAGGCTGGCCTGCACCAGCAGGGCCACCTCGGCGCCGTCGATCGTCTCTCGTTCCAGCAGCGCTGCCGCCACCAGTTCCAGCGCCGGTCTGTACTTGAGAAGAACCTCGGTGGCTCGGGCCTCCTGCTCGTGCAGGATGCGGGAGATCTCGCCGTCGACGATCTTGGCCGTGTCGTCGCTGTACTCGCGGCCCTGCGTCATCAGGTCTTCGCCGAGGAAGACCTGCTGCGTACCGCTCCAAGCCATGGGGCCGACGGCATCGCTCATGCCCCACTCGCGCACCATGCGGCGGGCGATGCTGGTGGCCTGCTCGAGGTCGTTGGCGGCACCCGAGTTGATGTGACCGAACACGATCTTCTCGGCGACGCGGCCACCCATCGCCTTGCAGATGAGGTCGTCGAAGTACTCCTTCGAGTACGTGTGGCGTTCCTCGGGCAGGCTCCAGGTGACACCCAAGGCCATGCCGCGGGGGAGGATCGTGACCTTGTGCAGCGGGTCGGTGTGGTGCAGCACTACCGTCAGGACGGCGTGGCCCCCCTCGTGGATGGCGGTGGCCCGCTTCTCCTCCGGGCTCAGGATGAGGCTCTCGCGCCGGGCGCCCATGACGACGCGGTCGCGGGCGTTCTCAAAGTCGATGCGTTCGATCTGCTTACCGCCACGGCGCACTGCGAACAGTGCTGCCTCGTTGACCAGGTTGGCCAGGTCGGCGCCGCTCATGCCAGGAGTTGCCTTGGACATCATTTCCAGATCGACGTCGGGGCCCATTCGCTTGTCGCGGCTGTGCACCTTCAAGATGGCGAGACGCTCCCCGTTCTCGGGCAGCGGCACCACGATCTGGCGATCGAAGCGACCGGGACGCAACAGCGCAGGGTCGAGGATGTCGGGGCGGTTGGTAGCCGCGAGGATGACGATGCCCTCGCTGGTCTCGAAGCCGTCCATCTCTGCGAGCATCTGGTTCAGCGTCTGCTCGCGCTCGTCGTGGCCGCCACCGAGGCCGGCGCCGCGCTTGCGGCCGATGGAGTCGATCTCGTCGATGAAGATGATGGCCCGGCCAAGCTTGCGGGCCTGTGCAAAGAGGTCGCGCACGCGGCTGGCGCCGACACCCACGAACATCTCCATGAAGTCGCTGCCGGTGACGGACAGGAAGCCGACGCCGGCCTCGCCGGCGACCGCGCGGGCGAACAACGTCTTGCCGGTGCCGGGGGGCCCGACCAGCAACATGCCCTTGGGTACGCGGGCGCCGATCTCGCGGAAGCGTTCGGGCATGCGCAGGAAGTCGACCACTTCGGTGATCTCCTGCTTGACCCCTTCGTACCCTGCGATGTCGGCGAACGTGGTGGATGGCTTGTCCGCCTGATACGCCTTGGCGCGGCTGCGGCCGATGGACATGACGTTGCCCATCTGGCCCTGAGCCCGCTTGTTCATCCACACCAGGAACCCGATGATGAGGATGAACGGCAGCAGCAGGCCGATCGAGCTGAGGAGCCAGTTGCTGTCGGGCTCCCTCGTGGTCCAGTCGACCTTGTGCTC
The DNA here is from genome assembly GCA_031420675.1 of Ilumatobacteraceae bacterium. GTDB lineage: Bacteria > Actinomycetota > Acidimicrobiia > Acidimicrobiales > Ilumatobacteraceae > UBA668. The sequence continues at coordinate 6,808 of JANONE010000251.1, forward strand.
GGTGAGAAGGGTCAGCTCGCTCTCGTTGGGAAAGCCGTCGCGTACCGTCGTGGTGAACTTCGATTCGTCCTTCAGTTGGCCGGAAACCCCGTTGGAGCCGTTGGTGAGCGTGAACTTCACCACTTCGTCGTTCTTCACGGCAGTGATGAACTCGGTGTAGCTCAGCTTGTTGCCGACATCGGAGGGCCACGCCTGGTTGAGGAGGAGCGTGCCGACAAGCACGGCGAGAAGTACCGGGATGGTCCAGCGGGGCCAGCCCGCGCCGAGCGAACGTTTGCCACCGGCGGGGGGCTGCGGTCCCGGCTGCTGGCCGCGCCCGGGAGGCGGAGGAGGCGGCGGCGGGGGGAGTTTGCTCATGCACTAATGCTACGGGTGATCGCGCTCCAAGGCTCATCGCGCGGCGCATGCTGTGCGCCGCAGGAACGTCGTGCGCACGTCGGGAGGGTCCACCACTCGTCGAGCGCAGCGACTTATCGTGTCTCGCCATGAGCAGGCAGTGTTCGCGCACCGGGTGCGCAGAATCGGCGGCGTCGACGCTCTCGTACCAGTATGCGCGATCCATCGTGTGGCTCGACGCCCTGACCGCCGAGCGCGATCCACACACCTACGACCTGTGCCAACGGCACACGGCCCGTTTGTCGGTGCCCAACGGGTGGCGGTTGGAAGATCGACGGTCGCGACGCGAGCTGGTGTTCGCCGCCGCAGAACGCCTGGCTGGCTGACACTCTCGTTCCCACGGTCGTCGACGGCACGGTCGTCGACGGCACGGTCGTCGACGGCACGGTCGTCGTTGACATGCGCGTCGTTCGCCCGGGCGCGACCCCCTGCGAAGTTGCGTCCCCGGTAGGCTCGCCCGCCGTGTCGCCCCCCAGCCTGCCTCCCACTCGCACGGCGGGCGACCGTGCCGACGTCTCCGTCCGCGACGCCGTCACCACGTGGGTGGCCGCGTACCTCGTGGGTGCCTTGCTCGCGAGCGCGATCTTCGGCGCGAGCGGCGCCGACACCACGGCTGAAGCCGGCCCGGCCTGGCTGGCCGCAGCAGCACTGGCGCAGTGGACTCCGATGGTCTTCGCGATCTGGTATCTCGGCAAGCGGTTCGGTGCGGGGCTGCTGTCGGACGACTTCGGCTACACGTTCCGCCCGAGTGACCTGTTGGGAGTACCGATCGGTGTCATCACTCAGCTCGTCATCGTGCGCCTCGTGTACCTGCCGTTGGAGGCGATCTGGCCGAAGGCGTTCACGATGGACAGGATCGAGGAACGTGCCCGCGACACCTACAACAACGCTCACGGCAGCGGCTTGGTGCTGCTCGTGCTCGTCGTGGTCGTGGGTGCACCGATGGTGGAGGAGCTGACCTATCGGGGTCTGCTGCATGGGGCGTTCACCCGCAGGTTGAACGACTGGATCGGCCTCGTGGTGGTGGCGGCGTGGTTTGCCCTCATCCACTTCCAACTGGTCGAGATACCGGGGTTGTTCGTGGTCGGCATCGTGCTCGGTGTGTGCGCCCTGCGTACCGGCAGGCTCGGGCTCAGCGTCGTCGCCCACATGGCGTTCAACGCCACCGGTCTCGTGTTGGTGGCAGCGACATGATCGCGCCCTTCGTGACGGTGCAACCGAGCGTTCGCATGGAAGACTGCCCGATGGTATGACCGTGCTGTCGACTGTAGACGAACTGATGTCCGAGCCGGCCGCCGACGGCGACGAGCCGTCGGTACCACCCCAGGAAGTGGGCCGCGATCTGTGGGGCCGCAGCAGCCGTCGCATCCTGCGCCGCCCTTCGAACTGGATCATCTCGCCGTGGCCGACCGAGCGAATCGTGCAGTACCTCACTGCGCTGATCATCGTGGGTGGTTGCACGGTGGCGATGCTGCAGGTGGTCCACCTCAACCTGGTGTTCCAGAACAACACGCCGACTGGCGGCGACATGGGTGCGCACGTGATGGCTCCGGCCTACTTGCGCGACCACCTGCTCCCGAGCGGGCAGATCAGTGGCTGGAGCAACTACTGGTACAACGGGTTCCCGCTCTACCGCTTCTATATGGTCGTGCCCGCTCTAATGATCGTGGCGCTCAACGTCGTTTTCCCGTACGGGGTCGCGTTCAAGATCGTGGTGGTCCTGGGCCTTGTCACCTTGCCGTTCTGCTGTTGGGCGTTCGGCCGCCTGGCTCGTTTCCGCTATCCGATCCCAGAGCTGATGGCGCTCGCCGGCCTGATCTTCCTGTTTGACGAGAGTTTCACCATCTATGGCGGCAACGTCACCAGCACGATGGCCGGCGAGTTCTCGTTCTCCATCGCGCTGTCGTTCGCCATTCTCGGCCTCGGTCTGTTCGCCCGTGGGCTGGAGACCGGCAAGTACCGTAACTGGACCGCCATCTTGTTGGCGTTGGCGATGCTGTCGCACGGCATCGTGCTGATCTTCGTGGTGCTCGGCGCGTTGTTGATGTGGTTGATCTGGATGGACAAGTCGCGGTTCATCTACGGCCTCACCATGGGCATCACCGCGGTCGCGCTCACCGCCTTCTGGGTGTTCCCCTTCCTGTTCAACCACGCCTACATGACCGATATGAAGTACGGCTTCCGGCCGTCCGGGGCCAGCGATTCGTTCTGGGACATGTTCTTCGACCTCAGCCCGTTCTGGGACATCGTGGTCAGCGTGTTCGCGCTGATCGGTTTCGTCAGCAGCGTGGCGAAGCGCAACCTCAATGGTGCGTGGCTCGGCATCACGTGCTTCGCGTTGATGGCGATGGTGTACCTCACCCGCGACAGCCTGCCCGTGATCGGCCTGCTGTGGAA
>JANONE010000252.1:0-14470 GCA_031420675.1 Ilumatobacteraceae bacterium
AGGCGGATCAGCTCGCCGCCCGTCCAGCGACTGAGCACTTTCGCAACCTCGGTCTTACCGACGCCCGCCTCGCCTTCCAACAGCAGCGGACGGCGCAGCGTCATTGCCAGGAAGACCGAGGTGGCCAAGCCGTCGTCGGGGATGTAGCCGTGCAGGCTCAGGGCGTGCGCAACGTCGGAGGGGGTGGAGGGCTGCGTGGCCATAGCGCCCCAAGGTTAGAGGCGGATGGCAGGCTGGTGCTCCATGGACCCTGCGAAACCTGTCCCCGCGGCGCCGCGCCGGATCACCGTGCACGCGCCCGCCGCCGCCGAGGTGCGCGTTTTCGTGTGTTCGTTGCCAGACCTGACTGTGGCTTCTTCGGTCGCCACGCGACATGACGCCCAGGACTGGACAGCGGACTTCACAGCGGCGGTGGGCGACCAGTACTGGATCGAGGTGGACGGCGGGCCGCCGTTGCTCGATCCGAGCTGCTTCGACGTGCGAGTGACCCCGGACGGGCCGCGAAGTGTGGTGCGCGAACCGTGGGCGCAGCATCCGCAAGGCGCATCGTTGGCGGCGCCGCCGGTCATCTACGAACTGCACACCCGCGGCTTCGGGCGAACGTTTCGAGGATGCATCGACCACCTCGACCACGTGGCCGGCATCGGTGTCAACGTGATCGAGTTGATGCCGGTGCACCCTTTCGACGCGCACACCAACTACTGGGGTTACATGCCGCTGGTGTGGGGCGCGGTGCATCGTGAGTACGCCGAGCACGCTGAGCGGGCCGCAGAAGAGCTGGCGGAGCTGGTCGCGGCCGCTCACCAGCGTGGCATGCACGTGTGGTTGGACGTGGTCTTCAACCACACCGGCGAAGGCGCGGCCACGATGCCCACGCGCAGCCTGCGCGGGCTCGACGACGAGCATGCCTACCGACATCATGCCGATGGCAGTTACACCGACGACAGCGGGTGCGGCAACGACATCGACGCGGCCGATCCGTACGTCCGGCACCTCGTCATGGAGGCACTGGGGCGCTACGCCGACCTCGGCATCGACGGCTTCCGCTTCGACCTGGCCTCGCTGCTGACGCGCGACGATGGCACCTTGGTGCACCTGATCACCCAATGGGCGGCCCGGCGTGGGGTTGCCCTGATCGCCGAACCGTGGGATCTCGGTTCGTATCAGGTCGGTTCAGATGTGTGGCCCAGGGGTTGGTTGCAGTGGAACGACCGCTTCCGCGACGACGTGCGCGGTTTCCTGCGCGGTGAGGCCGGGTTGGTGGCGGCGGTTCGTCAACGGGTGCAGGGCAGCCCCGACCTGTTCGACGACGGTCCCGGCACCAGTGTGAACTTCGTGACCGCGCACGATGGGCTCACGCTGCACGACCTGACGACCGTCACCAGCGACCGGCATCGTTCGTGGGACGCCGGCCCCGACCTACGGCTGCAGCAGATGATGAACCATGTCACGATGCTGCTGTTGTCGGCCGGCACCCCGATGTGGGTGATGGGCGACGAGTTCGCGCGCTCGCAGCAGGGTCACGACAACCCGTACAACATCGATGGCCCGCTGACGTGGGTGGACTGGGGGCACGCCCGGGCGGGGCACGAACTCACCGACTTCATCCGGTCGCTCCTGCAGTTGCGTCGGGCCCACCCGCCGACGGGGTTTCGCTTCTACGGTGTTGGTGGCGACGTGGATGAGTCGCCCGACTCGCACTCGATCGCATGGTGCGCCGGTGGCCTCTATGTGATGGTCAACGCCTGGTGGGAACAGTTGACGTTCGAGGTGCAGGAAGCGGGCGAGTGGCAGGTCGCGCTGGCAACGTCGGAACTTGCGTCGAGGAGCGTCGTGGGTATGACGCTCGCGCCCCGGAGCATGGTGGTACTGCGACAGGGCTGAGGTCAGCTGTCGAAGCCGAGGCCGAAGCGGTCGAGGCCGCGCAGCCACAAGTTACGCTTGCCGGTCTTGTCTTCGCGGTTCAGCGAGTAGCGGGTGGCCTGGATGCCGATGAAACGGAAGGGCTCGGGCGGGAACGGCAATGGCTTGGTCTTCACGAACTCGGTGCTCGTCGCCTGCGAGCGCTTGCCATCGATCATGTCGAGCATCACCTCGGCGCCGAAGCGCGTGGATGCAACACCGAAACCGGTGTAGCCGACCGAGTAGACCACGCGGCCCTGCATCGCGCTTCCCCAGAACACGCAGAACCGGCTACAGGTGTCGATCACGCCGCCCCACGCGTGGGTGAACTTGAGGCCTTCCAGTTGCGGAAAGGTGTCGAAGAAGTGCTTGCTGAGCTTGGCCCAGGTTTCCGGCCGGCTCTCGAACTCGGTGCTGACCTTGCCCCCCCAGTAGTAGATGACGTCGTAGCCGCCCCACAGGATGCGGTTGTCCTCCGTGAGCCGGTAGTAGTGGAACTGGTTGCTGATGTCGCTGAGGCCCTGTCGCCCCTTCCACCCGAGGTCGGCGAGCTGCGCCTTGGACAATGGTTCGGTGACCATGCAGTAGTCGTACACCGGGGCGACGTAGTGGCTGACGCGCTTGAGCAGCGGTTTGGACGCGTTGGTGGCCAGCGCCACCTTGCCGGCGCGGATTCGACCGAGTGGGGTGGTGACCAGCACGCCCACGCCGTCCTTCTCGATGGCGGTGGCCTTGGTGTCCTCGTAGATGCGTACGCCCAACGACATCGCTGCGCTCTTCAGCCCCCACACGAGCCGAGCGGGGTCGACGATGGCGGCACGATCCTTGCGCCACAGGCCGCCGGTATAGGTGGGCGAGTTGACCTGCGCCTGCATCGCGGCCTGGTCGAGCCATTCCACCTTCTGGCCCAGGACACGCAGTTGGGTGTAGTCGTCGCGCAGTTCGTCGAGGTACGAGGGCGAATGGAACTCGGTGGCGATGTCGATGACACCGGTGCGCTCGTAGTCGCAGTCGATGTGGTAGCGCGTGATGGCTGCTTCGATGTCGTTGAGGTTCTTCAGGCCCAACTCCTCGAGCAGCGGCAGTTCGTTGGGGAAGCGTTGCTGCCCGTTGGCCACGCCGTGGGTGAGGCTGCTCTCCATGAACCCACCGTTGCGGCCGCTGGCGGCAGAACCGACTTCGTGGGCCTCGATGAGTAGCACGTCGCGGCTGGGGTCGCGCTCCTTGGCGATGATCGCCGTCCACAGGCCGTTGTACCCGCCACCCACCACGCACAGGTCGCAGCTCTCGGTGCGCACCAGCGTGGGGTTGCTGTCGGGCTCGTCGGCGTCGTCGTACCAGTACGGGTAGGGGTCGGCATCGGCGATGGCGTCGAGGTGGAAGGCATCGAATTGCGAATCTTCGTCGTCAGCTGCCATCAACGGCCCTGGCATCGATGCTCGTTTCGTCGGCGCGGCCGATCCCCGCGGTAGCCGACGGTGTCAGCTCCAATTCGTACGCCGCGAAGAATGGGTCGAAGGTGGCAACGCGGGTGACGCTGTGGCGCTCGCACATCACCAGTGTCAGCGCACGATCCGGGTCGTCGTTCGCTGCCAGCTGCAGCGCCCGATGCGCTGCCCGGCGGTGTTGGAACCCGACGTACAACTCGTCGACGGGCGCGAGTGGGCCGACGTGTCGCCAGGTGCGGAACAGGCGGAGATGGTCGCTGACCGCCACGAGCAGGATCTGGCGGTCCTCGTACTGCTGCAGCAGCTGGAGGTAGCTGCCCACCGCCCGCTGATGGTGATCGTCGGCGGGGTCGGCGATTGCGCGCAGGAAGGTGGATTCCAGCAGGATCTTCGGTGGATCCATCACGCCGCCGCCTCGCTCGCCGTCAGTGCGGCGCGTGCGCGCGAGGCACGCCCCGCCCGGCTGCGGCGCTCCATGCGGTTCCAGAACCAGAACGAGCCGCCGGCGATGGCCCAGCCGGCGAGGCCGTCGATCACCCAGTGTTCGGCGAGGTACACGAGCGACGCGAGCATCATCACGGGAAACAGCAGCACCAATGCCTTCAACCACCTCGGCCTGATCCATGGCAGGAAGAATGCAGGCACGATCAGTGCGAACGAGGCATGCAGCGAAGGCATCGCTGCATACTGGTTGCCGTTGCTGAGCTGGATCCGGTAGTCGTTGGTGAAGCCGGTGAAACCGAGGTGGCGGAAACCTCGGCCGGCGTCGCGGTGCAGTTCATGGATGAGGCGATACGGAAACTTCGGGCTGCCGGCCATCCACGGAGGCACCGTCGGCACGATCACGAACAGCGCGCAGGCAATGACGAGCAACGTCGCGAAGCGTTTCATGAACCGCACCCACTGGCGATGACTGGTGGCCCACAGCACTGCCATGGCGACGATCGGGACGACGAAGTGGGTCATGTACGTGATGGAGGCGACCACGTCGTACCAGCGGATCGAGCGCTCCCAGAAGTGGTCCTGCAGCACGGTGTTGGGGTCGTTACCGAAGAACAAGGCACGATCGATGTTGCGCATCGATTCCACTTGCAGCTGATGTGGAAATCGGAACACACCCAAGACCGAGAGGCCTTCGTCGGCGGCACCGCGTGTTCGCTCGTAGGCGAGCCACATCGCCGAGTAGAAGAGGCAGTCGAGCAGCAGGATGCCCCATGTGCGCCAGCTCTTGCCGACGAACGCACAGACGAGGAACAATCCGACGCTGATGGCCACCGAGATGCGGTCGATCGGCAGGCCCTTCACACGCAGCCACCACAGGTAGCCGAGCAGATAGGTGATCATCAGCGTCAGGCGTATCGGACGGAGCACTTCCAACGGTACTGCCGAGCGGAGCGACACGCGCGCCGGCGCCGGCACGAACGTGGGTGCCTCGGCGACCGTCGACATGGTCGCCAACGCTACCCACCGTTCACCGGGTGTTCATGGCAGCGCGTGGTAGTGCCGGTGGTTCTACTTGGTGGCTTCCTCGAGGGCGCGGCGCACCAACACCTTCGCGAGGTGGGTTCGGTACTCGATGCTGGCGTTGAGGTCGGCCTGCGGTTCGGCCTCGGCGACGGCCAACTCGGCGGCCTCGGAGACCGAGGCACCGTCGGCGAGGGCACCCGACACGCTGGTGGCGAGGATGGGGGTGCTGCCCATGTTGACCAGCGCGACGCCCGACGAACCATTGCGCCGCCAGGCGGCCACGCCCACGATCGCCCAGTCCTGCGCGCGCCGGTTGAACTTCTGGAAGCTCCAGCCGGCGCCCTGCATCTTGGGGACGCGGATCTCGGTGAGCATTTCGTCGGGTGCAAGAGCCGACTCCAGGAAGCCCTGATAGAAGTCGGCGGCGGCGATCTCGCGGGTGCCGTTGGGACCCTGCGCGACATAGGTGGCGCCGAGAGCCAGCGTGGTCGCGGGAAGGTCGCTGGCGGGGTCGGCGTGGGCAATGGTGCCGCCCATCGTGCCGCGGTGGCGCACCTGCGGGTCGCCCACGTGGCCGGCAGCGTGGGCCAGCAGCGGCGCATGCTCCTTCAGCACGGTGCTGGTCTCGACATCCATGTGCCGGGTGAGCGCACCGATGGCGATGTGGTCGCCGCCATCGCGGATGTAGCTGAGGTCGCTGACGCGGCCGATGTCGACCAACACGCTGGGCGATGCCAGCCGCAGCTTCATCAGCGGCAGCAGGCTGTGCCCGCCGGCCAGGAACTTGGCGTCCTCGCCATGTTGGCCGATGAGGCTGATGGCCTCGGCTGCTGAACCGGCTCGGACGTAGTCGAATGCTGCGGGGATCACTTGCTGGCTCCGTTCGAAGGGGTGTTGCGAGTTGCTGCCTGGATCGCTTTCCAGACGTTGTTCGGGCTGGCGGGCATGACCATGTCGGTGACACCGAGCCCCGAGAGTGCGTCGACAATGGCGTTGATGACGGCCGGGGCGGCGCCGATGGTGCCGGCCTCGCCGATGCCCTTCACGCCCAACTGGTTGGTGGGCGAGGGGGTGATCGTGTGACCGAGCGTGAGGCTGGGCACGTCACTGGCGGCAGGCACCAGGTATTCGGCCAGCGATGCGTTCTTGAGGTTGCCCTCGGTGTCGTAGACGGCTTCCTCGAACAATGCCTGCGCGAGTCCCTGGATGACACCACCGTGCACCTGCCCGTCGACGATCATCGGGTTCACCTGGTTGCCACAGTCGTCGACGGCCACGTACTGCAACACGTGCACGCGACCCGTCTCGGTGTCGACCTCGACGGTGCAGATGTGGGTACCGAACGGCCACGAGAAGTTCGGCGGGTCGTAGCTGACGTGTGCTTCCAGGTTGGGCTCGAGACCATCGGGGAGGTTGTGCGCCGTGAACGCCTCGAAGGCGATGGCCGCCAGCGGCATGCTGCGATCGGGCGAACCCTTCACGGAGAAGGCGCCACCCGCGAACTCGAGGTCGTCCTCGTTGGCCTCCAGTTGATGGGCGGCGATTTTCTTCGCCTTGTCGATCACCTTGTCGCATGCCATCGCGATGGCCACGCCACCGATGGGCAGCGAACGCGAACCGTACGTGTCGAGACCCAACGGGGCGATCGCCGTGTCACTGTGCAACACGTCGACGTCTTCGGGGGCCACGCCCATCTTGTCGGCCACGATCATGCTCCACGAGGTCTCGTGCCCCTGGCCGTGGGGTGCCGTGCCGGTCACCACCTGGATCTTGTTGGTGGGCAGCACCCGCACGGTCGCCGCTTCCCAACCACCGGCCGAGTAGTTCAGCGACGCCAACACCCGCGACGGTGCGAGGCCGCACATCTCGAAGTAGCTGGCTTGGCCGATACCGATCCGCGTGGTGGCACCCGGCACGTTGTGAGTCTTCTGGCGGGCACGTACTCCCTCGTAGTCGGCCAACCCGGCGGCCTTCTCGGCAGCGGCGAGGTGGTCGCCGGAGTCGTAGGTCAGGCCGGTCATCGCCGTGTATGGGAACTGCTCCTTCTGGATGAAGTTTCGCTTGCGCAGCTCCATCGGGTCGATGCCCATCTTGTCCGCCAGCGAATCCACCGCCCGTTCGATCGCGTAGGTGGCCTCTGGCCGGCCGGCGCCGCGGTAGGCGTCGGTGGGGGTGAGGGTGGTGAACACGCTGGTGCAGCTGAAGTCGTACAGCGGTATGTCGTACACGCCGGCGTACAAGAATGCGCCCAGCAAAGGGACGCCAGGGGTGACCAGCTGTAGGTATGCGCCCATGTCCCCAAGGATTCGCACCCGGACGGCGGTGAACTTGCCGGTCTCGTCGGCGGCGAGCTCCATGTGTTGGATCTGACCGCGCCCGTGGGTGGTGGCGACGGCGTTCTCGCCACGCTCCTCGTTCCAGCGCACCGGCACCTTGTGCTTGCGGGCCAGCGCCAGGCAGAGCAGTTCTTCGGCGTACACGTTGAGCTTGCTGCCGAAGCCGCCACCCACCGTTGGAGTGGTGACACGCAGTTGGTGCTCGGGGATGCCGAGCGTGATGGCGCTCATGATCTTGAGGATGTGTGGCACCTGTGTGGACGAGTACAGCGTTATGTCGCCACCGAAGGGCTGAGGTACAGCCGCGACCGCGCGGGGCTCCATCGCCATCGGCAGCAACCGCTGCTGGACGTAGCGCTCGCTCACCGTGTAGGTGGCGGCCGCGAAGGCTTCATCGATGGCGCCGTCGTGGCCTTCGATCTTGAGATCCCACGTGTAGCTCTTGTTGGTTCCCAGCTCGTCGTGGATGACGACCCGATCGCTGAGCGCGTCTTCCAGATCGACGACTGCCGCCATCGGCTCGTACTGCACGTCGATCAGCTCGATGGCATCGCGGGCTGCTGCCTCGCTGGTGGCCAACACGCACGCCACGCCATCACCCACGTAGGCCGCCTTGGCGACGGCGATGGGGTAGTGCGCGGGGTTCTTCATGTCGGCGGTGACCGGCCAAGCACATGGCATCGGCGCTGCCCACAGGCTGGTCAGGTCACCACCCGCGTAGGCGGCAACGACACCCGGTGCAGCAAGCGCCGCGCTGAGGTCGACGCTGATGATGCGAGCGTGCGCGTACGGGCTGCGAGCAACCGCCAGGTGAAGTGCACCCGGAATGTGCAAGTCGTTGGTGTACTTAGCTTCCCCGGTGAGCAGAGCCGGGTCTTCACGACGCAGCAGCCGGCTCCCCAACACGGCTGCAGGTCGATCGTCGGTGACGGTCATTGCGGTACCCCCAGTGCCTTCCTCATAACGACTTCCTCATAACGACTTCCGTTCAGAGCCCGCGAGCTACTCGCCTGCAGCGCACGCCAGGACGGACTTGACGATGTTGTGGTATCCAGTGCAGCGGCACAGGTTGCCTTCCAGCCCGATCCGCACTTCCGCTTCGGTGGGGTGCGGGTTCTCCTTCAGCAAGCTGGTGGCCGCCATCACCATGCCCGGTGTGCAGTAACCGCACTGCAAACCGTGGTTCTGACGGAACGCCTCCTGCATCGGGTGCAGCACACCATCGACGGCGAGGCCCTCGATGGTGGTGATCTCTGCTCCATCGGCCTGCACGGCCAGCACGGTGCAGCTCTTCACGGCTTCGCCGTCGAGGTGCAGGCTGCAGGCGCCGCAGGACGACGTGTCGCAACCGATGTTGGTGCCCGTGAGGCCCAACGTTTCGCGCACATAGTGCACGAGCAGAGTGCGCGGCTCGACGTCGCTCTCGTGGACAGTCCCGTTGACGGTGACTGAAATCTTCACCAGATCCCCCTAGTCGTTATGGCTTGTCGTTATCGCTTGTCGTATGGCATACGGATCGCCAGCCCCCAAATTGCTAGTTCATCATGCATCAAAACCGGGGTGGTGTGCTACCGGTGCCGCAAGACTGGCCGAATGAATCGCACACGCATCGCAGACGGCAGCACGTTCGAGGAACAGATCGGGTACTCGCGCGCCATCGTCGACGGCCGCTGGGTGTTCGTGGCCGGCACCACCGGGTACGACTACTCGACGATGAGCATCAGTGCCGACGTCGTCGAGCAGGCCCGCCAGGCACTCGCCAACATCGACGATGCGCTGCGGCGCGCGGGCAGTTGTGCCGCCGATGTGGTGCGCGTGCGCTACCTGCTGCCCGACGTCGCAGACTTCGAACCGTGCTGGCCGCTGCTGCGCGCGTACTTCGCCGAGGCCCGACCGGCGGCGACAATGATGGTCGTCGGTCTCGCGACACCTGAGATGATGATCGAGATCGAGGTCACGGCGCTGAAGCCCGAGCCGGCCTGAGCGTCGTCGGCTGATGCCGCGGTTCCGGCCCCGGGCGCGCGTAGTTTGCAGCGCATGGGCGTAGGCCACAGCCATCACTCTCACGGGGCCCCGCGCTGGCAACCGTCTGCCCGAATCGAGCACACCTTGTGGATGTGGGTGGGGGCCTTGGGCCTGCTGACGGTGGTGGGTCTGGTGGCCCTGTGGCCCTCTCGCGCCGAGAGGGCCGACTACCTCGCTGACGACACGGTGCACGGCTACGTGGTAGCGGTGGCAGTGGAGCCGTGTACGGGCACCACCGTCGAGGATCTGGTGGAGTGTCGCAAGCTCACCGTGCAACTGCTGAGCGGCGCCGACGAAGGACAGCAGACCATCCTCGAACAGGCGATCACCACCGCCCGCGGCAAATTGCCCGAGATTGGCGACGATTTGGTGCTCAGCGCCACGCGGCTCGTCGACGGTTCCACTCTCTACAACTTCGCGGACTACGAGCGATCCAGCGCGATGTGGGTGCTGGTGGTGCTGTTCGTGGTGACGGTGATCGCGCTCGGGCGTTGGCGCGGTGTCGGCGCCTTGGCCGGCCTTGCCCTCAGCGTCGCTGTCCTGGTGGTGTTCGTGCTGCCCGCCTTGCTGGATGGCTCGAACCCGGTGCTGGTCGCCATCGTCGGTGCGTCGAGCATCGCCTTCGTATCGCTGTACCTCGCCCACGGCTTCGACTCTGCCACCAACGTCGCATTGCTCAGCACCCTCGCCGCGCTCGCGCTCACGGGTCTCTTGGCGTGGGCCTTCATCGAACTGACCTCGCTCACCGGCCTCACCGACGAGAACGCGCTCTTCCTCGACGCCCTCGGCGTGCACATCGACCCGCGCGGCCTGCTGCTGGCCGGGGTGGTCATCGGATCCTTGGGTGTGCTCGACGACGTCACCGTCACCCAGGTCTCGGCGGTCGGCGAGCTGCACCTGGCCCGCCCGGATGCGACCTTCGGCGAGTTGTACCACTCGGCGCTCGTGATCGGCCGCGATCACATCTCGTCCACCGTCAACACGTTGTTCCTGGCCTACGCCGGGGCGGCGCTGCCATTGCTGCTGCTGTTCAGCGAGGTGCGCCAGGCGATCGCCACCACCGCCATGCGCGAGGTGATGGCCGTGGAGATCGTACGCACGCTGGTGGGCAGCATCGGTTTGGTGGCTGCAGTGCCGATTGCCACCGGGATGGCTGCGGCGGTGCTGAAATCCCGCGTCAGCCCAGTCGGCGCCGGTGGCGCCGGGTACTCCGCCGACCTGTGATCGCGAACGGGGTCAGCGGTTGCTGGTGGCGTCGACAGGCTGCACCGGGGTGTCGGCTGCTGTCGCGCCGGCAGTACTGACTGCGGTCGTGCGGGGGCTTGCTTCGCGAGTCGGGCGGAGGAACAGCCACAGCGCGGGGATCACGTACGCGAGGTATGCGAACACGCGAATGCGTTCGGGGGCGGGCGACCAGCCGAAGAGCCCTTTGAGGAAGTCGTGCAACGAGCCGGAGGCGAACGGGCCGGTGCTGACCGACCACATCGGGTCGATCAACCAGCCGTGCTCGAAGCCGAGCAGCTCGCGGAACTCGTGGACTGCCTTGCCCGCCAAGCCGGCGGCGAAGAGGATGAGCACGGCGCCGGTGTAGAGGAAGAACTTGCGCAGGTCGATGCGGGCACCGGCGACGTAGATGAGCACCCCGACGCTCGCGCTGACGGCGAGGCCGAGGAGGCCCCCGAACACGACCTGACCGCTGGAAGCGCTGCCGGTCTCGGCGGCCAGCAAGAACAGCACCGTCTCGAACCCTTCACGGGCAACAGCGATGAAGGCGACGACGGCCAGGGCGCCGGCGGTCTGCGCATGGTCGACCTTCGAACGCAGGTGGCCACCCATGCTGCGGGCGTTCCTGTGCATCCACAGGATCATGTAGGTGAGTACCAGCGCCGCGCTGAGGGCGAGGGTGCCCTCCACTGCCTGTTCGGCCTTGCCCTCCAAGCCGTCGGTCGCGACATGCACGATCACCCCAGCCACCAAGCAGACGACTGTGGCCAAACCCGCGCCCAGCCAGACGGCGCGTAGTTGGTCCCGCCGATCGGTCTTGACCAGATAGCCGATGAGGATGGCCAACACGATGGCAATTTCGAGGCCTTCGCGCAGGGTGATGAGGAATGAAGCGCCCATAACTCCCAATGTTAGGCATGCCGAACATGGTCTCGCAACCGGGTTTGTCGAGTTTCGATCTTGCGCGCCCGTGCCCGGCTCAGCGCGTGCCCCACACGAAACGATGCGTGTGAATGCCGAAGTAGGTGAAGCTCTCCACGCTGCGCACGTCGGGGATTGCTCGCACCTCGTCGTCGATCACGGCCAGGAGGCGAGCCGAGTCTGCGCACAACACTTCCACCAACAGGTCGAACGAGCCGGAGGTGAACACCACGTAGATCACGCAGTCGATGTCGGCGATGCGGTCGGCAACGGCTCTCACGTTGCGTTCCACGCGCACACCGAGCGCGGCCATCACCGGGTAGCCGAGCGCGAGCGGGTCGGTGACGCCGACGACTTGCATCACGCCCGAGTCGAGCAGGCGCTGTACGCGCAGGCGGGTGGCAGCGGGCGACAGACCTACCAGTTCGGCGAGGTCGGCGTAGCTGGCACGACCATCGCGCTGCAGCGCGTCGATCAGTTGGCGGTCGATGTCGTCGAGGGGGATCTGGGTGCTCATCGGTCTGTCATCCTCGCACTCCTGTGGTGCATTCCTGTGGTGTTCAGGAAATGCCCGCCGACAACCCGAAGTCGATGGAGATGTTGGCGCCGGTGATCGGAGCGGCAGCGGGCTGGGCCAGGAACCAGATCAGCTCGGCGACCTCAGCGGGTTCGATGAAGCGGGCGCGTGAGCCCTGTGGGTAATTGGCGAGCAGGCGATCGAGGTAGGCCCGCTGATCGCCGCCGCCGAAGTCGGCGGCCTGGGCGCGCAGCATCGGCGAATCCACGTCGCCCGGGCACACCGCGTTGACACGAATGCCCTGCGGCGCGAGCTCGAGCGCGAGAGCCTTGGTGAGGATGGACACGCCGCCCTTGGATGCGCAATACACCGCCGCACCGGCGTTGCCCTGGATCCCGGCGTCGCTGGAAAGGTTGATGACGCAGCCCTCGCTGGCGGCGAGATGTGGGATGGCTGCCGACGTGACGAAGTAGAGCCCCTTCAGGTTCACGCCCATCACGCGATCCCACTCGGCCTCGCTGGTGTCGGCACTGGCGCCTTCGGTCCACAACCCCGCCGCGTTGACGACGGCGTCGAGCCCTTCGCCCCACGCCGCTGCGTGTTGCACGGCGGTGCGGCACTGAGCCACGTCGAGCAGATCAGCGGCGATCGCGAGCACACCGGCCTCGCCGGCCATGGGTTGCACGTCGACGGCTGCCACCTTCCACCCGCCGGCGAGGAAGCGTTGCACGACCGCGCTGCCGATGCCACCCGCCGCACCGGTGACGAGCACGGTCTTGCTCACGGCCGCCAACTGCGGTCCTCCGGCAGTGAGTTGCCCCCGTCGACCACCAGCAGTTGGCCGGTCACGTAGCTGGCCGAGGGGTCGGCGAGGAAGCGGATGGCCGCGGCGACCTCGGCAGGGGTGCCGCTGCGGCCAACGGGTGTGAGGGTGCCGGCGACGCGCTCGCCGTCGGGTTGTGTACCGCTGGCGATCCAGCCGGGCGCGACCGCGTTGACCGTGATGCCGTGGCCCGCAACTTCCAGTGCGACCGCGCGGGTGAAGCCGAGCATGCCCGCCTTGGCCGCGTGGTAGGCAACGTCGCCGTGGAACACCTGCACCGGGCCGGAGGTGCTGGAGATGTTGACGACGCGGCCGTAGACGTGTCGCCGCATGACGGCGATGGCGGCGCGGGTGACAGCGAAGCACGTGGTGAGGTTGCGTTCGATGCCGTCGTGCCACTGGGCGTCGGTGGTGCTCTCGATGTCGGCATTGGTGGATTTCCCCCCGACGGCTACGAGGCCGGCGTTGTTGACACAGATGTCGAGCCGGTCGGCAATGCCGAGCACAGCCCGCACTACCCGGTCGGCGGCGCCCGGCTCCATCAGGTCGGCGACGACACCGATGGCGGTGTAGCCCTGCGCGCTGAGCTCGGCGGCGCGTTCGTGTACGCGATCGGTGGTCGAGCTGAGTACCACCGCAGCGCCGTCGGCAGCGAGTGCCTGTGCCGCAACGAATCCGATGCCCCGGTCGCTGCCGGCGCCGGTGACGAGTGCGACCTGGCCCTGGAGGCTGTTGAAGAAGCTCACCCGATCAAGTATTCCACGGCGTCGTAAAAGACCTCGCTGTGCAGCTTGACGTCGTCGATCGTGTGATGCGGCGACATCAGCGCCATGTTGTGGAACGGCGTCAGGAGGATCCCGCGGTTCACTGCCCACAGGTGCATGAACGCGTCGAGTTCGCGGTCGACCGCGGCGGCCGCGGCGGCCCCGTCGCGGGGCGGCGGGCAGAACCAGTACTCGGCCCGGCAGCCGAGTTGCTGTACGTTCCACGGCAGGCCGAAGGCGTCGATGGTGCTCTGCACGCCAGCGGCCCACAAAGTGGCGAGCGGGATCATGTGGGCGAAATCGTCGTCGCCCAGTGTGGTCGACAGCGTGGCGCGCACGGCAGCCAGCGCCAGTGCGTTGCCGGTGAGTGTGCCGCCGACGCCGCTGGTGTCGACGCTCTTGTCGGCGAGCAACTGGTTGATGCGCAGCGCGATCTCGGTGGTGCAGCCGTACGCCGCGGCGGGCATGCCTCCGCCGATGGTCTTGCCGATGACGAAGAAGTCGGGCTCGAGACCCCACTCGGCCGTCGCCCCACCGGGCCCGACGCAAATGGTGTGCGTCTCGTCGATCACCAGCATGGTGCCGTACTTGCGGGTGAGCGAGCGAAGCGCGTTGTGGAAGCCGTGGTCGGGCAGCACGATGCCGATGTTGGTGAGCGCGGGTTCGGCCAGCACACACGCGATCTCGCCCGTGGCCAGCGCAGCTTCGAGTGCAACGATGTCGTTGAACGGCACGACAACGGTGGTGAGCTGGGGGTGGACCTGCGGGCCGATGTTCCCGGCGCGAGATACCGTCCGACCGTCGGCATCCAGCGTGGCCAGCGTTTCGTCGACGCTGCCGTGGTAGCACCAGTCGAACACCAGCACCTTCGAGCGGCCGGTGAGGAAGCGGGCGAAACGCAGCACGAAGCGGTTGGCGTCGGTGGCCGTCATTGCCATCTGCCACACGGGCAGCCGGAAGCGTCGGGCAAGTTCGCCTCCCACCCACGCCGCGTCGGCGTTGGGCAGCATGGTGGTGATGCCGCGCGACGCCTGTCGGTAGAG
>JANONE010000253.1:0-4774 GCA_031420675.1 Ilumatobacteraceae bacterium
CAACGAGTTCCATCACCAGCCGGGTGAACGCAACTACGGCCCGGGGGCCGCAGAGGCGTTGGGTGTCGAGCCCGGGCGCGTGTTCAAGACGCTGGTGGCCAACCTCACCGTCGAGCGTGCCGGCCGGTCCTGCACCGAGCAGGTGGTGGGCATCGTCCCCGTGAGCCGCCAGTTGTCGCTGCGCGAGTTGGCGGCGGCGCTGGGCGGCAAACGGGCCGAGATGTGCCCTGTCGATCGCGCGCAACGACTCACGGGCTATGTGGTTGGTGGCATCAGCCCGTTCGGCCAGAAGAAGCGGCTGCGCACTGCGATCGACGAAACGTGCGTGCTGTTCGACTCCATCTTCGTCAGCGGCGGCAAGCGCGGGCTCGACATCGAGATCGCCCCCGACGCATTGGTCAGCGTGCTGGACGCGGTAGTCGCACCCATCGCCGCCGACCGCTGAAAGCCGTGAAACCCTCAGGCGAGGACGGTGACGAAGGTGTGGGGCGCGAAAGAGCCCCGCCCGAAGGCGGGGCTCGTTACGTGTCTGTCGACCGCGTCGGTCAGGCCATCGGCGGCGGCGGCGGCGGGGGCGGTGTCATTCCGGGTGGCGGCGGGGGCGGCGCCGAGTCACCACCCGAGGTGCCACCGAAGGATGCCTTCAGCTTGTTCATGTCCTTCAGGTCGTTGATCTCGCCGCCGGACTCCTTGAACATCAGGAATCCTCCGAAGGTGGCGACTGCCGCGGCGACCACCGCGAGGAAGATGCCGAACGAAGCACTGAGGGGATCGACCTCGCCGATGAGCAGCTTGAGAAGAGTGAACAGCGTCGCCAGTGCGCCCACCACGAGGAACGCGATGGCAGGAAGCTTCGGCGCCTTCACGCCGAACGCGGGCAATATCAACAGCACGGCACCGGCGAGGAACAACAAAGCCCACAGGCTGCCCCACAGGAAGCCGATGTCGCCCCACGCGTTGTAGCTGATGTCGATGCCGATCGACTCGTACTCCTTGGGAAGGGTGTACCACGGCAGGAACGAGGCGATCAGGTAGACGATGCCGGCCCCCGCAAAGATCTGGCCGCCCTTGCTTATTTTGCTGAGATCCACGGATGCCTCCAAGTGTGCTCGACGATGATGACTCAGTGTCTTCGACCGTACACCTTGGCAAGCGTCGCAGCGCGCACCGTCGGTAGCGACCTACATTCGCGTCATGCCCATCGCGCTGCTCTCCGTGTACGACAAGACCGGCATCGTCGAACTTGCCGCCGGGTTGCAGGCGGCCGGATGGCGCATCCTCAGCAGCGGTGGCACCGCCAAGGCGGTCGCCGACGCGGGTGTCGCCGTCACCGATCTGGCCGACCTCACCGGCCTCCCGGCGATCCTCGATCATCGAGTGGTGACCCTGCATCCGAAGGTGCACGGTGGCCTTCTCGCCGACCCGACGAACGAGCAACACCAGGCCGACATGGCACTTCACGGAATCGAGCCCATCGATCTATTGGTCGTCAACCTGTACCCCTTCAGCAGCAACCCGAGCATCGAGTTGATCGACATCGGTGGCCCGGCGATGGTGCGTGCCGCTGCGAAGAACCACGCCCATGTGGGTGTCGTGGTGGATCCCGCGGACTATGCGTCTGTGCTCGGAGAGATCGCTGCGACGGGCCACCTCTCGGCCGGCACCCGGCGGCGGCTCGCACGCGATGCGTTCGCTGCGATCGCCGAATACGACGCCGCCATCGCCAACTGGTTCGACGCCCCCTCGCCCGACTCGCCCGATGTTCTGCCGGCCGGCCTGCATCTGTCGCTTACGCGCGCACAGACGCTGCGCTACGGCGAGAACCCCCACCAACAGGGTGCCCGCTATCGGCTCGCCGGCGCGACCAGTTGGTGGGACACTGCTGTGCAGCTCCAGGGCAAGGAGCTCAGCTACCTCAACCTGTACGACACCGAGGCGGCGTGGAAGCTGGTCCAGCGGTTCGGCCGGCCTGCGGCCGTGATCGTGAAGCACGCGAACCCATGTGGCGTCGCCGTGGCCGACGCCATCGAGCAGGCCTACACGCAGGCGAACGCCTGCGACACCGTCAGCGCCTTCGGTGGCGTCGTCGCGCTCAATCGGCCGGTGACGCGCGGTGTGGCCGAGGCGTTGGCGCCTGTGTTCACCGAGGTCGTGGTTGCTGCGTCGTTCGAGCCGGAAGCGTTGGAAGTGCTGGCGTCGAAGCCCAACCTGCGGCTGCTCGCAGCGCATGCACCGCTCGGTGGAACGCTGGACATGCGCAGCATCGACGGCGGGCTGTTGGTGCAACAGGTCGACACCGTGTCGCCCGACAGGTCGGGCTGGCAGGTGGTCACCGTCGCTCAACCCACTCCCGAGCAATGGGCCGACCTCGAGTTCGCATGGCAGGTCTGTTCGGTGGTCAGCAGCAACGCCATCGTCTTCGCCAAGGACGGCCGCGCGTTCGGTATCGGTGCCGGCCAGCAGAACCGGCTCGACAGTGCGCGCATCGCGACCGAGAGGTCAGCCGGCCGCGCCGCGGGTGGGGTGTGCGCGAGCGATGCCTTCTTCCCGTTCCGCGATGGCCTCGACGCGGCAGCGGCCGCGGGCATCACTGCAGTCATTCAGCCGGGCGGAAGCGTGCGCGACGCCGAGGTGATCGCCGCCGCCGACCAGCACGGCATTGCGATGGTGTTCACCAGCGAGCGCCACTTCCGTCACTGAGCCGGAGGCGAGAACGCCGGCGGAGGTTGGTCCGCTCCACCCGACCTGTTCGTCGCGATGGCGGCGAACACCGGCGAGGCCACGAGGGGAATGACCACCAGCAGGATGCCGGAGAGGATGGCCACACCGCCGATGGCGCTGCTGGAGCGCGGCTCCCACTGCACTGCGACCAAGGCGACCATGCCGATCGCGGCGAGCGCAGCACCCCACCAGGTCGTGGCACGGCGAGAACCATGCGTGCCTATGGCGCAGATCAGGAGACCGACGATCAGGACCAGGATTGGCCCTGTGTCGCTGCCGAACTCGTTGGCGAGCAAGCCAGTGCCGACAACTGCCGACACCAGGCCGGCTGCGCAGAGTCCCGTCGCGGCGCCGTGGTATCTGCGCCGGTCGAGCCACCACGTGAGGCCGAGGAACACGGCGGCCCCGCCCAGGTACACCACACCCTGGGTGCCCAGGTTGTCGGTGAGCTCGACGGGAAGGAAGCCCGTGCTCGCGCCGTCGAACATCCCGTCGCACTCGGCGTCGAAACGGTCGTATTCACCCTCGGAGAGGTATCGTTCGCACTTTTCGATGCTGCTCTTGTCAGTGGAGGTCAGTGACCCGAACGCGCCGACGAGGGTGAGCGCCCCGAGGCCCAGGAGGAGATTGCGGCTCTTGAAGCCGGGTAACGCCCACGCGGCGATGAACAGCACTGCGCCGAGCAGCCCGGTGAGGAAGCCCCCCTGATTGTCGCTGACCGTCGTCGCTGTCGCGAACGTCGGGATGCCGACCACCACCATGCCGACTGCCGCTGCCTTCGCTTCGTCGATCTCGATGAACGTACGCAACACCCACGCTGCCACGATGATGAGCGCAGAGACGCCGATGATGACGCCACGGCTGGGGTCGTCGCCCGCGCCGGCGATCAGGATGCCGACCGCCACCACTGCGCCGCCGAGCCCGGCCATCGCCACTCGCATCCCAGGCCGTGGACGCAACCTTGCATCGGGCCCGAGACCATCGAGAAACGTCGTCGCGCGGTTGCCCGGCTCCGCCGGCTCGGGTGGCGCAGCCTGCGCGTTCGGGTCGTTGGGGTCAGCCCCGGCGGCGAAGCCTTGTGTCGGCGAGCCCGCCGGCGTTGTGTAGGCGGTGGGCGGGATGGCGATGGGAATGACCGTGCTGGCGCCCATCGGGTCCACCTGCTGCACCCCGTTCGTGGCCACATCATGGGTCCACGCCGCGCCGTTCCAGTATCGCTGCTGGAAGCGCCCGTACGGATCGCTGTACCAACCTGCAGCCGGCGTCGACATCCTGGTCTCCTCCTCGAATTTCGTGCAGCCTGGCATGCGCGGCAGGGTGAAGTCGGTAAGGCTGTACGGCATGGCTCGCATCTCCGACCTGCTGGCGTCGGGGCGTACCTACTCGGTCGAGTTCTTCCCGCCGAAGCAGGAGGCCGGTTGGCTCAGCCTCGGCCGCACGATCTCCGAGCTGGAACACCTTGCACCCGACTTCGTCAGCGTGACCTACGGCGCCGGTGGCAGCACCCGAACGCGTACCGCCGACCTGGTCAGCTGGGTACGTCGGCAGACCTCCATCTCGCCGATGGCCCACCTCACATGTGCGGGCCACACTCGCGACGAGATCCACGCGATCCTCACCGACTATCGCGCCGAAGGTGTGGAGAACATCCTCGCCCTCGGCGGCGACCTGCCCGCCGACGGACAGTCCGGGAGCGAATACCGGTTCAGTACCGAACTGGTCGACGACGTGCGCGAGTTCGGCGGTTTCTCCGTCGGCGTCGCAGCCCACCCGGAGCTGCACCCGCGCTCCCCGGATCGTGCCACCGACCGTCAGCACCTCGCCAACAAGCTGGGCGCCGCCGACTTCGCGATCACCCAGTTCTTCTTCGACATACAGCACTACCTCGTCATGGTCGACGAGCTGGCCGCACTCGGCGTCTCCAAGCCGGTGCTGCCAGGCATCATGCCGATCAGCAACCTCGGGCAGATCACCCGCATGGCGCACATGAGCGGCGCCGAAGTACCGGGGTGGGTGGTGCAGGCGATGCAGAGGGCAGGCAACGACCTCGACG
>JANONE010000254.1:0-4803 GCA_031420675.1 Ilumatobacteraceae bacterium
CCGTGAGGCAGCGGCGGTCAACGTGTTACACCAGCGAGCTAGGGCCACGGCGCGTCTGCGCGCTGCCGGTGCCATCGTGGTCGACGCCGCGCCCGGCCAACTCGCCACCGAGTTGGTGGACAAGTACCTCGAGTTCAAGGCCAGCGGCCGCCTCTAGCCCTCCAGCCCGCTCTCGTCAGAGCGGGGCATGGGGGGTGTAGTGCTCGCGGCCTTCTCGGCGGAGGCGGAACGCGTACACCAGGGTCCAGCCCCAGAACAAGACGAAGACGAACACGCCGATACCGACGCGCAGCGCGGTGGGCCACGGCTTGCCGGTGACGAAGCCCTCGACGATCGCAGCCAGCAGGAACGCGACGACGAGACCGACCAGCACGCTGCCGGAGCGGCGCGCCTCATCGGTCAGCGCGTTGAAGCGCGGGCGATCGCCGGGGTCGATGACGGCCCACCCGATGCGCAGACCGGCCGCGCCGGCGACGACGACGGCCGACAGTTCCAGCAGGCCGTGGGGGAGTATCAACCCCCAGAACTTGTCGGCCTGCCCCACGTGGGTGAACAGACCTCCGGCCATTCCACCGTTGGCGCCGTTCCAGGCGAGCACGGCCGCAGTGACGACGCAGAGCAACACGCCGGCTGCGAAGGCGAGGAAGCCGACGCGGATGTTGTTGAAGAACACCTCGGTGGCGAAGTTCTGCGAGGGCTGGTTCGAGTAGTAGTCCTCGAAGTCCTGGCTGATGTACTGCTCGCCGGCGCCGGCGGGCGCGACGACATCGAACGCCGTTGGCGAAACAGCCAGCCAGATCTGGAAGACCGCCCACGGCACGGCGGTGAGGAGGGCGGCGACCAGGATGAACTTGCGGAGCGCGTAGATGGACGCCGGAAAGGTGACCGTCGCGAACTGCGTGATGCCGCGCCGCACCTCGGTGTCGCGCTGGCCGTACAGCACGCCGTGGGCATCGCTGACCAGCAATGTGAGGCGGTTCACCAGTGCCGAGTCGGCGGCGTACTCGACACGGGCGTTGGCCAGGTTGGCGCCGGCGCGCTGGTACAGGTGCACCACCTCGTCGAGTTCGTCGGGCGACACCTGGGTGATCTTGCGCGCCCTCTCGGTGAGTTGCTGGAGGCGCCACCAAGCGCCTTGGTGTTCCGCCACGAACGCATCGATGTCCACTGCGTGCGTAGGGTAGTTGGCCGATGGACGGCATCGTCACCCCCGAGGCGGTCGTGCTCGACGTCGAGACCGCCGGCGTTGCGTCGCGCGTGTTCGCGGGCATCATCGACTTCGCGATCCAACTCGGCATCTTGTTCGTCGGCATCATGGCGTTGGGCATCGCCGGGGCTGCGACGGCTTCGTCGTTCAACATGGGCACCGCACTGCTCGTGGCCTTCGTGCTGATGGGGTACCCCGTCCTCTCCGAGACGCTGATGCGCGGTCGCACGATCGGCAAACGGGCGATGGGGTTGCGAGCCGTCACCATCGAGGGAGCTCCCATCCGCCTGCGCCACGCGCTGCTGCGCATGATGGGTGGGTTGGTCGACCGCTACCTGCCCCCGCTCGGGGTCACGGGAATGTTGTTCGTGCTGGGCACATCCCGCCATCAGCGGGTGGGCGACCTGATCAGCGGCACCATCGTCATACGCGACCCTGATCGCTCGCTGCTGCCTGCTGCCGTGTGGTTCCCCGTGCCTCCCGGCTTGGAGGGCTTCGCAGCCACGATCGACCCGACGGCGATGACCGACGAGCAGTACACGGTGATCCGTTCGTTCCTGATGCGCAATCGTGAACTGTCGGTCGCTGCCCGGTTCGGCCTCGCCGTGGACCTTGCCGCCCGGGCCGCAGCCACACTGCACCACGATGGCGCCAGCCGGGTGCACCCGGAGGCCTACCTGCTGTGCGTCATCAGCCGCTATCAGCGCCGGAACTTCCCGAACTATCAACCCGCAGCCTGGCAACCCGCAGCCTGGCAACCAGCTTCGACGCAACCGAACGACTCGACGCAACCGAACGACTCGACGCAGCCGAACGACGTGTCGCGTTCGTAGCCTGTTGGGCATGCACGGCTACACCTACCTCGACCATGCGGCCACCACGCCGATGCGTGCGGAGTCGGTGGCGGCGATGCTGCCTTATTTGTCCGACCAGTACGCCAACCCGTCGGGGTCGCACCGCTTTGCCCGTGAGGCCCGCAAGGCCATCGACGACGCCCGCGAGGTGGTCGCCGAAGTCATCGGTTGCAAGCCCGGTGAAGTCATCTTCACCGGCGGAGGAACCGAGGCCGACAACACGGCCATCCTCGGCACGCTGGCCCGGCGTGGTGGCACGGCCGTGTGCCCCGCCGCCGAACACCACGCCGTGCTCGAATCAGTGCACCGCGGGCATGGCTCGGTGGTGGCGACCACCGCCACCGGCGCTGTCGACCTCGATGACCTGGCGCGCGTGCTCGCCCAGCACACTGATGTGTCGGTGGTCAGCGTGATGGCCGTCAACAACGAGGTCGGCACCATCAACGACATGGCCGCTGTTGCGCAGGTGGTGCGTCGGCATGCGCCCACCGCCGTGCTGCACACCGATGCCGTGCAGGCTGCGTGCTGGCTGGACCTGCGCTCCATCACGCCACACGTCGAGCACCTGGCGCTCTCGGCGCACAAGTTCGGGGGCCCCAAGGGCGTGGGCGTGCTCGTGGCTCGTGAGGGCACTGCGTTCGACCCGATGCTGATCGGTGGGGGACAGGAGCGCGAACAACGTAGTGGCACCCACAACGTGGCCGGCATCGTCGCCATGGCGGAGGCATTGCGCATCACCGACGCTGAACGTCATGAGGAACTGCCGCGCATCGCAGCACTTCGCGATCGCCTCGTCGATCGGCTGCTCGCCGAGCTGTCCGGCGTGCACGAGACCGTGCCGCGCGACCACAAGGTTGCGGGCTCGGCGCACCTCTGCATAGAAGGCATCGAGAACGAGGCGCTGCTGTTCTTGCTCGACGAGGCGGGTGTTTGCGCGAGCGCGGCCTCCGCCTGCGCCGCGGGCGCGATGGAGCCGTCGCACGTGCTGGCAGCAATGGGCGTGCCGCGCGCGCTGGCACTGGGAGCCGTGCGCCTCACCCTTGGCTTCGCGAGCACAGCGGCCGACGTGGAGCACGGTGCGGACGTACTGGTGCGAGCGGTGCACCAGCTGCGCCGGACGGATGCAAGGCAGCCGACATGAAGGTGCTGATGGCCCTCAGCGGTGGCGTCGACTCGTCGGTGGCGGCGGCCGCCTTGTTGCACGACGGCCACCAGGTGGTGGGCATCACCATGCGTCTCTGGGGCGGTGACAGCGACACCGGCTGCTGCTCGATCGCCGACGTCGACGACGCCCGCCGCGTTGCCCAACAGCTGGGCATCGATCACCTCGTCTTCAACTTCACCGACGACTTCAACGAGCACGTCGTCGACCCGTACGTGAAGGCGCACCAGCAAGGGCTGACGCCGAACCCGTGCATCGAGTGCAATCGGCACCTCAAGTTCCACCGGCTCAGCGAGCGGGCCGATCTGCTCGGCTTCGATGCCGTCGCCACCGGCCACCACGCCCGCATCGTCCAACGCGACGGGGCCCGCTACGTAGCGCGTGGTGAAGACGTGGCGAAGGATCAGAGCTACGTGGTGCACATGCTGCCGCAGCGAGAGCTGGCACGAACGCTGTTCCCCATCGGCGACCTCACCAAGGCCCAGGTGCGCGAGCGGGCCACAGCACTCGGTCTGCGCACGGCCAACAAACCCGACAGTCAGGACGTGTGCTTCATCACCCACGACGGTGGCCGCACTGCCTTTCTGGGCAGCCGCATTCCGTTTCGTTCGGCGACGGTTGTCGACGCGATCGACGGCACCTTGTTGGGTGAGGTGGATGCGTTGGAGATGGTGACCCTCGGCCAGCGGCGTGGCATCGGCCTTCCCGGCGGTGCCCCCAAGCGCTTCGTGGTCGACATCGACCACGAAGCGGCGGTCGTGAAGGTGGGCGCCGAGGGCCTGCTGTTCTCCGACTCGCTGGTCGTGCGCCGCACGGCGTGGGCCCATGAGTCGTTCGACGGTCAGGTGCTGGTGCAGTGCAGCGCCCATGGCACGCCCGCGCGAGCGACGATCGTCAGCGCCGCCGACGAGGTCCGCGTGCAGTGGCTCGAGCCGCAGAGGCGGGTGTCGCCCGGCCAGAGCGTCGTGTTCTACGACCCCACCGACACGTATGTGCTCGGCGGCGGCATCGCCGGCTGAGCAGCGCAACGCTGCGACCGTCGTTCAAAACGCCGTCGTTCGAGTCACCTGCGTTCAGCCCACCGGCACCTTGGCCGCTGCCATCGCCCGCAGTGCGCGGCCCGGGCGCGATGGCGCCACCAGCAGCGACTGCACGTGCAGCGCCTTGCCCTTGGGCGCTGCCTGAGTGGCAGCCAGCACCGCCAGCGCCATCTCGCGCACGGTGATCTCCAGTGCGTGGCCGGCGGCAGGGCCGGTGAGATCGGCCGCCTGCGTGTCGGCGGGTGCCAGCCGGGCCAACGTTACGTTGGCGCGCGGCAGCATCAGGGTCTCGCCGAGCACGACGGGGTCATGCACCACCACACCCGCCGGGACGACCACCAACCATCGGAGCGAGAAGCGGTGGAAACGACGCATCAGCAACCAGCTGAACAGACCGGCGACCGATGTGGTCACGCTGCCGAGTACCCATTGCCGCGCGCCCAGCAACAGCACCCCTGCCAGCACGGCGGCGCACCACACCAACCACGACAGCGCCATCGGCGGCAACAGTGCGGCCGGCACGCGCAGCGGCAATCGCTG
>JANONE010000255.1:0-1572 GCA_031420675.1 Ilumatobacteraceae bacterium
GTTGGCCATACCAGTTCGGCTGGGCACCAGGCCGATCGCGGTGCTGTCGCGTGAGTGGTCGAATCGAACGGGCCGCCAGCCCGGCGAACTCGAGCGCACCTACCTCGGGATCTTCCAACGGTTCGCGGCGATGATCGCTGAAGGCTCGTTTCCCTTCCAGGGCCCGGTCGCCGACTCCAGCGCGGCGCCACGCGTGGGCGACGGGGTGATGGTGCTGGATGAGGAAGCCAGGGTTCGCTACGCCTCGCCGAACGCCGTGTCCTCCCTTCATCGTGTGGGCATCGGCGCCAACGCGGTGGGCATGCGGCTGGCCGAACTGGGGTTCAACGACAGCCCGGTGCGGTTGGCCTACGAGACGAAGATGCCGGTGATCGAAGAGTTCGAGCAGACCGCCGACGTGATCTTGCTGGCCCGCTGCATGCCCGTGCTCGCCACCGGACCCGGCCAGGACAGCGTGGTCACCGGTGGCGTGTTGCTGGTGCGCGACGTCACCGAGGTGCGTAAGCGCGACAAGTTGCTGCTGTCGAAGGACGCGACCATTCGCGAGATCCACCACCGGGTGAAGAACAACCTGCAGACGATCTCTTCACTGTTGCGCCTGCAGGGCCGTCGCCTCAACTCCGAGGAGGCCAAGGCAGCGGTGGCCGAGAGCGTGCGCCGCATTCGCACCATCGCACTGGTGCACGAAACCCTCTCGCGCGAGCCGGGCGACGACGTCGCCTTCTTGGAGATCGTGCGCCCCTTGCTCCGCCTGGCCGAGGAAGGACTGCAATCACCCGATCGGCCGGTGCGCTTCACAGTCCAGGGCGAGGGCGGCCGTTTGCCCAGCACGATCGCCACCCCGCTCTCGGTGGTGCTCACGGAACTGCTACAGAACGCCGTCGACCACGGCTTCCCCGAGGGCAGCGCCGGTGGCGACGTGGTCGTGGTGCTCGACAGCCACGACGGAAACCTGAAGATCCGCGTCATCAACGACGGCCGCAGCCTGGAGCCCGGGTTCGAGCTGAACAAAGCGACCGGCCTCGGCCTGTCGATCGTGCGCACGCTGGTGACCACCGAGCTCGACGGCACGATCACCATGCGCGCCGGGCAGCCCGACGACTTTGCGACCGTCGGCCTCGGCGATCAGCCGCGAGGCACCGGCACGGTCGTCGATCTGACTGTGCCGGTGTGACCGGTCGATCTCCGACCGGCAGGACTCACTGCCGTGCGACCGATGGCGATGGCATCAAGCACGGGTTCGCATCGGCCCTGAGACGGCCACCGACGAACCGGGAATTATCCCGATTGCGGGCACCACGACGATGAGTGCATCATCGCACCATGGATGATCCACGACTGGTTGACCGCACACTCGGTTCGAAGCTCGACGCCGAGCTCGGCGACAGCGACGGTGATGGCGTTTCCGACCGCGACGAACGTGCGGCCGGGAGCGATCCGAACGACCCGCTCGACACGCCGATCGACCTGAACACACTGCCCGACTCGACTGAGGAGCAGGCCGCCGCAGCACCCACCGAACCGACGGTTCCGAACAAGGAGTTCTGGGAGCAGCACTACGACCGGACCGAG
>JANONE010000256.1:0-3298 GCA_031420675.1 Ilumatobacteraceae bacterium
GAGGTGACCGCCCGGCTGCAACCACAGGCCCATGCGCTTGTGCTTGTGCAGCAGAACCCGCCGCCGATCGTCGGTGACCATGATGGCCGAGGCCGTCACGTGCACCTTGTTGGCCTGCTCGGAGAACGGCAGTTCGAGCGCATCGAAGAGGCGCACGAACGAGGCAACGGAGTCGCGCTCGCGGGCATCCACCGGTCGGCGGGCGAGCACGGCGGAACGAATCGACTGGCGGAAATCAGGCACGCGACCACGGTAGGCGGTCGATCCATGTTCGGTGCTGCACGACTTCGTCAAAATCGCCACTTCAGGAAGCGAGGAAACGCGCCGATAGTCAACCCGAACGGAGTCGGGCGGTAACCCACCGCCAATGACGACCACGACGAGGCGGGGAAACTCATCATCATGGAACCCGACGCACAACTCGCACCACGAGTGCTGCTTGTTGTAGGGGACCCGCTCTTGCGGCGGGTGTCCTCCTCGGCACTGCGGTCGCGCGGCTACTCCGTGAGCGCCACCACCGAGGAGGAGGCGGCGCTCACCTTGGCCCGCTCGTTCTCGCCCGATGTGGTGATGGTGGATCTCGAACTGTCAAGCCCGGAGGGTGGCAACCTCTTCGACACCATGCGAGCCCTGACGGATGCTTACATCGTCGGCATTGCACCCGCCGATGCCGACACTGCCCGCATCCGTGCGCTGCGTGCCGGCGCCGACGATGTTGTCGCTGCCACCCTCAACCCCGATGAACTGGCGGCACGATGCCAGGCGCTGCTGCGCCGGCCGCGCCAACTGCACGCCCGGTGGGATCCGCTGCAGGCATCGGTGATCAGTCTCGGAGCCCTCACGGTGGATGTCGGTCGCAAGGAGATCCGCGTGCACGAGATCGACGTGCCCGTCACCCGCATCGAGTTCGCGCTGTTCGAGCAACTGTGCCGACGCCCCGCCGAGGTGTGCTCGCGGTCCGAGCTGCTGGAAGAGGTGTGGGGCCCGAACTGGGTGGGCGACACCCATGTGGTCGACGTGCACCTCAGCAACCTGCGCCGCAAGCTGCAACAGCGCGGCCCCGAGCTGCGTTTCATCCACACCGTGCGCGGCGTGGGTTTCCGCTTGAGCAACGACTTGCTGCGAGCCGTCGAAGCGCCGATCGTCGACGAGACCGCCGACCGCGAGCTGATCTCCGCCTGACGGCTGTTGCGGTCGACCGATCAGCCCCGTCGCTCCGTCTGGCGTGGCTAGCAATACTCGGCGGCGAGCCACCATTGACCACGCTCGACGACGAGCAGCAACAGTTGACCCGACCGGGTGAGCACCTGGAAGCGCGCCAGGCGACGATGACGGGCAGCGTCCCACCACCGTTCCTCCACCGGCCACGGGCCCGCCCACGACTCCACGGTCTCCAGCGCACCGCTCGCTGACGGCGCACCGCCCCCCACCCGGCCGGCCAGTTGCACGGCGTATGGCGGCGCGCTGACCGCTCCCCTGCCGGTGACCTTCACGGGGGTACCGGTGACGTCGAGCACCGATATCGGCTGCGGTGGGTGATGCACCATCGCAGGTGAGGGCGCCGGCAGGCGACCGGGCCACGGCTGGTCGGACACGGCGAGGCGCTCGGCGGGCTCGAGCAGATCGGCGGTCACCGCCGGCACCCAGGCGTAGGCATCGTGAGGCTGGCGGCCGCCCTGCGCCGCCGGCACCAGCACTTGCTGCTCGCCCACCACCGCCACCAGGCGCGCCACCGCGCGCACCGCCCACTCGTCGGCCTGGGTGCGGCCACCCCACAAGCCCAGCTGCACCCCATCGTCGCTGCGCACCTCCGCCGGATCGAGGCGCAGCAACGCGACGCCGGCGGTGATGGCATCGTGCTGCGCCCAGGCATCGAGCTGCCAACGCACGCGCTCGACCATCGCCGCGGCACTGAGCCCGCTGCTGCGATACCACACACGTTCGCTCTGCTCGCCGTGCTCCGTTTCGGCGGTGACCACCAGGCGAGTGCACACCCTGCCATCGGCCGCGAGAAGACCCACGAGCTCCTCCGCCAGCTGGCGGGCCACGAACACAAGGGCATCCGAGTGGTGCACCGGTTGCTCGAACACCCGCTGCACCTGCATACCGGCGGGCGGATCGTGAGCGCCGGGTAGACGGTCGTCGCCACCGCCCGCGATGCGATGGGCGAACACACCGAGCGGGCCGAAGCGAGCCAGCACATCGGCCTCCGGTAACGCGGCGAAGGTGCCCAGGTGGCGCAGGCCCAGCCGGTGGAGCAGATGCACGAACTCGGGTGCTACGCCGGCCACCACCGACAGCAGGCGCACCGGCAGTGGCGCAAGGAAGGCGGCCGTCGGCTGCTGCCCAGCGGCGATGATCACCGGCTTGCCGGCGCGAGCGGCACGGCGAGCGGCGATGCCGGCGGCAAAGCGGCCGTCGGCCACGCCCAGCCCGAACGAGCCCACGGCACCCAACGACAGACCCACCGCGTCGGTGGCCGTGAGGGTGACAGTGGCGGCCATGGCGGCGTCGCCACCGAAGTAGCGCGATGGGCCGCGTGACACGAACGTGAGCGTGCCCGGCTCGGTGAGCTCCACTCGCGGCACCATCGCCCCCACCGCCTGCACCACCTGCTCGAACGCACGCGCATCGCGCGCCGGATCGTGTTGCACGATGCGCACCAGGGGGCAGCGGGCTTGCGCTTCGCGGCGCCGTTGGCCGACTGCGATGCCTTCGGCACCGGCCGCCAGCGAGTGGGCCACCACCCGATTGGCATGCAGCACGATCACCGCCTCGTGCACGGGTGCATCGGGGAGCGCGCCGGCCACCACCACCGGCCAGTGTGGGCACCACAACACCCCCAGGCGCGGCACCCCGAGACGTGGCGACGCAGTGCGGGTCCCGGACGACGAACCCATGGCTAGCCCGTGCGCCGCAGTGCCACCACCGGCCCGACGACAGGCGCCGGGACGACAGGCGCCGGGCAGACAGCAGACGTACCAACAGACGTACCAACAGACGTACCAGCAAACGACACGGCCTGCACTTGGCCGTCGGCAGTGGGCAGCCACAGCTGAGCGCGGCGCGGGCGAGGCACCCGCCGGCCACTGAGCTGCACGCCGACCTGACGACCGCGAGCCACGCCATGGCCCTCACCCAACCCCTGCCACACGGCATCAGTGGCCTCGAAACGTAGGTCGGCCCCGAACGGGCCCTGTGCAGCACCCATCGCGGCCACCACCATCACTGCGCCGCGGGATTGCAGGCGGGCCACCAGCCGACGGGCTGTGCCGGCGCGCACTCGTTGCGTGCCCGG
>JANONE010000257.1:0-3002 GCA_031420675.1 Ilumatobacteraceae bacterium
CCCGTGCATCGGTGGGATTCCAACTGCCCACGCGAGCATCGATGTTGATCTCGGCGTCGTCGTAGCGGTCACGAAGCGCCGCGCCCAGCTCGTTGGCGGAGAGCTGGAGCTTTTCCGCGTCGGTGAGCGTCAGGTCTGCGAACGGACGCATCAGGACGATGACTTCCTGGTCCTGCAGCACGATCACCGCCGGTTTGCCGACTGCCGTGCCGGCTTCATCCAGTGCGGAGATGAGGTTGGTGTTGAACTGGGCGGCAGAGAGGCACTCGGCGCCGTCCGGTGACGACACGACGCCGCCCGCGTCGGCGAGCCCGGCGTCGATTGAATACGTGCCGGCCGCCTCGGCGAAGGTGGTGCCGGCAGCGATCTCGTCAAGCACCTGCGAGGCCGGCACCGAGGGGTCGAGGGGAATGGCAGCGAGGCACAGCAACGGGCTGCCTTCGAGACCGAGCTCGTAGGTGGTCTGGCCGGCGTCGCTGAACTGCGCCAGCAGCGAGGTGAGTGCCGCTTGCTTCCTGGCGACCAGATCGGCGGCAGTGTCGATGCCCGAGGCGTCGTTCGTGACGCTGACCACTTCGATCCATGTGGTGAGCGTTGCCCTGATGGTTTCACCGTCGGTGGTGTCGCCGGCCAGGGCACTCAACCGGTCGGCGCTGAGCTTGCGGCCGTTGACTTCGGCGACGGTGTCGCGGTTGCCGACCGAACTGCACGAGGAGACCGAAGCGGCGGCCACGAGGGCGCCGAAGGACAGGGCGAGACGTCGCTTCACGGGCGAGACCCTACCGGGCGACGCCAGCTGGACGGCGATCGGTGGCGACGACCCGCGCGTCACCGATCCTCCCAATCGACCCACTCGATCGAGTAGTCGGCGAGGTACTGCTTGACGGCCTGGCCGATCGTGCGCGCCGAGTGATCAGGCGTGCCTTCGTCGAACACCTGGTAGCGATCGAGGCGGTCGTGCACGGTGCCCTTCAACTCGGCGAAGCGCAGTTCGATGTCGCGAGCTGCCAGGTCGTCGGCTAGTTCCTTCAACGCGTCGGCGGCGGTGGTGTCGATGTCGGTGATCGGCGCGGCAGTGATGATCATGCACTTCACCGGTACCGCTTGCAGCGCAATGCGACGCTGCACGTCCTGGGTGAGGAAGTGTGCGTTGGCGAAGAACAGCGGCGCATCGAAACGGTACAGCAGCAAACCGGGGATGACCCTGCCCTCGGGGTGCCGGGCTCTGTCGTGGTAGCCCTTGAGACCGTCGACGCGCACGAGTTCGGCCGTGTGCGGCGTCCATGCCAACCGCACGAAGTTGAGGATCGACAATGCAACCGCAACGACAACACCGCTGATCGGACCGAGTACGGCGACTGCCAACCAGGCGGCGATGGACAGTGCGAATTCGCTGCGCCGAACCCGGAAGAGGCGCAACATAGCCGGCAGGTCGATCAGCGAGATTGCAGCCGCGATCACGATGGCAGCCAACGACGCATCGGGCAGATGGCGGAAGGTGGAGGGCGCTGCGATCGCGATCACCAACAACGCAACTGCGGCGACCACGCCGGTGAGCTGCGTGCGTGCTCCCGCCGACTCGGCGACCGGCGTGCGTGAGTTGCTGCCACTGACGGGGAACCCGTGGAAGAACCCGGAGGCCACGTTGGCGATGCCGAGCGCGACCAGCTCGTGGTTGGCATCCACGGTCTCTCGTCGACGCAGCGCCATGCTTCGCGACAGCACGCTCGTGTCGGCGAAGGAGACGAACGCGACGCCGAGTGCGGCGCCGAGCAGGGTGCGTGTCGTTCTCCAATCGACATCAGGAATCGCCGGCGTCGGGATGCCCCGTGGCAGGTCCCCCACCAACGGGACGTCCCTCGTACCGAGACGGAACAGCAGTGCCATCGCAGTGCCGATGAGCACCACGATGAGGGTGGCCGGGATCGACCGCGAGGCCCATCGCAGCACGATGATCAACGCCACCGACCCGACGCCGACGCCAAGCGCCCACCCGTTCACGCGTCCGTCGTTGAGGCCGTCGATGAACTGACCGAGCTGGTCGAACAGCGACTCGCCAGTCACCGAGAAGCCGCACAACTTTGCCGCCTGAGCAACGATGATCGTCACCGCGATCCCGTGCAGGTAGCCGAACCGCACGGGAGCGGAGAGCAGTTCCGAGATGAACCCG
Organism: Ilumatobacteraceae bacterium; assembly: GCA_031420675.1. Taxonomy (GTDB): domain Bacteria; phylum Actinomycetota; class Acidimicrobiia; order Acidimicrobiales; family Ilumatobacteraceae; genus UBA668. The sequence goes on from JANONE010000257.1 coordinate 2,171, forward strand.
AAGCGGGCGAGGCCGGCGGCGATGCACATGAGGCCCGCCAGTACCGACAACGCTCCTGCGATCGCAACGGCCTCGTTCGAATTGGCTACCGCGAGCGGCAAGATGGTAGCGACGAGCAGCGGGGTGAGCGACGAGTCCGGGCCGAGGACCATGATGCGCGACGGCCCGAACAATGCGTACGCGATCAAGGGCACGATGGTCGCGTAGAGCCCGGTCACCGGCGGCAGCCCGGCGGCGGCTGCATAGGCGATACCGGCGGGCGCCAACAGGCCGGTGATCACGAGACCGGCGGCGATGTCCTTGCCCAGCCACGCGCGTCGGTAGCTGCGGGCCTGCCCGATGGCCGGTACGAGGTTCGTCCATCTGGCCATTTCGGACTAGGGCTCAATGATCGGGAAGAACAACTCGAACTGGTCCAGCAGGGCAAGGAAGCGTTCGACGGCGGCCTGGTCGCCGACCACCGTCATGCGGCCGGCGCCGATCTCATCGGCAAGAGTGCTGAGGTCGTTGGCGACACTGGCGAGCGTGTACGCCGAGGTGGTGATGATGGCGTCGGCCTTTCCGAGGGTACGCGAGCCGTAGTGGAGCACACCGTTGGCGACTGTGAGCCGTGTGCTCCAGCCGGTGTCGAAGACGAAGTCGAACATGAGCGGCGAGCCGACGGCACGAGGGCCATGCAGCTTCATGCCGCACAGATCGAGCACCTGCTGCGGGGTCATCGCGCGCAAGGTGTCAGCCGTGCCCGCCGCACGCATGCCCTTCACCTCGGGGGTGCCGTTGCGCAGCTCCTGCGCGCCCATCAGGTAGAACCCGCGCCACACACCTGACTCGG
>JANONE010000258.1:0-9096 GCA_031420675.1 Ilumatobacteraceae bacterium
CGGCTCAGGTTGACCTCGTAGATGTCGACCTGCTCCCTCAGGATCAGGTGCAACAGCAGGTCGAACGGTCCCTCGTACACGGAGGTGGTCACGTCGACGGCCATGGACCAGCGATCGTAGCTGTTGCCCTGGTGCTCCCCCAGCTCTCGACATGGGCGCCCGGCGTCGCCGCTCGTGATTCGGTAGCTTGGCGGCATGCGCACCACCTCGAACTTTGCCGCACTCTTGGTGGTCGGTGCGGCCTTCGATCGGCACACAGCCGCCCGGTAGCCTGCCCGCCGTGACACGCGTGCTTTCCTGCATCCAACCCACGGGCGACGTACACCTCGGCAACTACCTTGGTGCGCTGCGCAACTGGGTGTCGGGCCAGCACGAGAACGATGCCTTCCACGGCATCGTCGACCTCCACGCGCTCACCATCACCGAAACCCCCCACGTCGTCGGCCAGGCCACGGTCCAGCTGGCGGCAATGCTGTTCGCGATCGGCCTCGACCCCGACGTCGCCTCCGTGTTCGTACAGAGCCATGTCACCGAGCACAGCCAGTTGGGCTGGATGATGGAGTGCACGGTCAGTTTCGGCGAGCTCAGCCGCATGACCCAGTTCAAGGACAAGTCGGCCAAGCGCGAGGCCGAGTTCATCTCCGGCGGCCTCTTCACCTACCCGGCGTTGCAGGCCGCCGACATCCTGCTCTACGACACCGACCAAGTGCCGGTGGGGGAAGACCAACGCCAGCACATCGAGATAACCCGCGACATCGCCATTCGCTTCAACCACCGCTTCGGTGACACCTTCGTGCTGCCCGAGGCCGTCACCCCCAAGGCCGGCGCACGGGTCATGGATCTGCAGGACCCCACCTCGAAGATGAGCAAGTCGACCGACAGCGGCGGTGGCCTGGTGTACTTGCTCGACGACCCGGCGGTAGTACTGAAGAAGTTCAAGCGGGCCGTCACCGACAGCGAGAGCCAAGTTCGGTTCGATCGGGCCGAGAAGCCCGGCATCAGCAACCTGCTCGAGATCCTGGCCGCGTGCACCGGCGAGACACCGGAGGTGGTCGCCCTCGGCTACACCCAGTACGGCCCGTTGAAGAACGACACCGGCGAGGCAGTGGTGGAACTGCTGCGCCCCATCCAGGCCCGCTACCGCGAGCTGATCGAGGATCGCGGCGAGTTGCAGTCGCTGCTGCGCAAGGGCGCCGCCAAGGCCCGCGTGGTCGCGAGCGCGACGCTCGCTCGGGCCCACACCGCCGTCGGCATGCTGCCTAGCTGAACTCGTCGGACGGCGTCTGCCCGCGTCAGATGTCGTCAGCGCGACGCAGCGCGCAAGCGGCCCGTCCTCGCCCCAGCACCAGCTCGATCGTCACCGTCGACGACCCGGCCGCGTGCAGCATCTCGGCGCCCAGCCGCTCATGATCGTGGTACTCACGGAAGCTGGTCGTGCGCGGCCCGATCACCGTCGCCAACACTCGCCGGAACGTGCCCAACCCACTCACCGATTTGCCCACGTCGTGCAGCAGCGCTGCCGCCACCTCTTCCTCGACAGGTGCCACCGAGAGCTCGACGAAGCGCCGCGCAACCAGGATCGAATGCCGGCGATCCTGCACCGTCATCTGCTGCCACAGCTCGGCCTCGGCGGGTGAGAGCCGGCTCATGGCCCACTCGCTCTCGCCGGCTGCAGGGGGCCGGCGCGACAGCGAGGCCGCGAACCGTCTGGCCAGGTGCGCGATGGACGTCACCGTTGCTCCGCTCGCGGGTGCGCCTGGCGATACACCTGCCACAATCGTTCCTGGCTGACTTTTGTGTACACCTGCGTGGTCGAGATCGAGGCGTGGCCCAACATCTCCTGCACGATGCGCAGGTCGGCGCCATGGTCCAGCAGGTGCGTCGCGCACGAGTGGCGAAGCACATGGGGCGACAACTTGTCGGCCAACCCCACTCGCTCGCCGTACTTGCTCACGACCGCCCAGGCCGCCTGACGCGACAGGCGCGCCCCACGGGTGTTGAGGAACACCGCGTCCTGGTCGTCGCGTCGAGCCCAACGGACCGGTTCCATGTGCGGCCGGCCGGATGTCAGCCACTCACCCACCGCCGCCACCGCCGTACGGCCGAAGGGCACGATGCGCTCCTTGGCCCCCTTGCCGAACAACCGAACCAGTCGGTTGTCGCGATCCACATCGCCGAGCGACAGCCCACACGCCTCGCTGATGCGGGCGCCGGTCGCGTACAGGAACTCCAGCAGCGCGCGATCGCGTAGCGACACCGGATCGGTGCACACGACCGCGGCCAGCAGCCGTTCCACTTCCGCTTCGGTCAGCGGGTGCGGTATGCCGGCCGGCACTCGCACACCTTCCACGTCGGCCGACGGGTTGTCGGCACGTACGCCCTCCTCCGCCAGGAAGCGGTGCAGCATCCGGATCGCCGCCAGTTGGCGGGCGACGCTCGCTGGTGCCGAGCCGGAAGCTCGCCGGGCTTGCACGAATCGGTCGAGTTGCCCACGGTCGACGGCCGCCAGCGACGTGTTTTGCCCGCCGAGCCACTGCGTGTAGCCGGTGAGGTCGCGCCGGTAGGCGGCCAGCGTGTTGCGCGACCGGCCCCGTTCACTCGCCATCCACGACAGGAACTCCTCCACTTCCATGGGGAGGAGATCGTTCATCCGTGCCCGCTCTCGCGCAGGCGCCGCTCGACCATGAGCACTCCGATCACGGTTTTGGCGTCGTGGATCTCGCCGCCCAGCACCATCGCGACAGCGTCGGCGAGTGACACGTCGAGCACCTCCATATGCGCCTCCTCCGGGCCGTGCGTGTTGCGCGGCACCTCGGTGAGCTCGGTGGCGAGGTACAGCGTCAGCACCGAGTCGGTCATTCCCGCCGACGGATACATGTCGATCAGGTGGACCAGTCGGCCGGGCTGCAGCCCGACCTCTTCCACCAACTCGCGCGCGGCGGTGACCTCGGTGGCTTCGCCGGGCACGTCGCGCATACCGGCAGGAACCTCGATCACGAAGTCGTCGAACGGTGGCCGGTACTGCCGCACCAGGACCACGCGGGCCGCCCCGTCGGCATCGAAGCGCAATGGCACCGCGGCGACTGCGCCGGGTGAGCGCACGATGTCGCGTTGGAACATCTCGCCCTCGGGCGACTCGTACTCCGCCACCGCGACGTGCCAGATGTAGCCCTGATGCACCAATCGATCGCCGAGGTGCCGGAAGCCGGTCACAGCAGGCCGTCAGGCGACCGACGGCGTTGCGGTCTCATCGACGATCCGCAGCAACGGTGTGCGCGACGCACGCCGGGCCAGCGCCGCCTCGGTGAGCTCACGGAACAACGGGTGCGGCCGATCGGGGCGGCTCTTGAACTCGGGATGGGCCTGCGTGGCCACCCAGAACGGGTGATCGACGAGCTCGATGAACTCCACCAGCCGGCGGTCGGGCGACAGGCCGGTGCAACGTAGCCCGGCGGCCTCCAGCCGCGGCTTCCACTGCGCGTTCAGCTCGTAGCGGTGGCGATGGCGTTCGCTGACCACCGGCTCGCCGTATGCCCGGTGCACACGGCTGTCGGGGTCGAGGATCGCGTAGTAGGCACCCAACCGTTGGGTGCCGCCCTTGTCGCTGACGTCGCGCTGGTCGTGCATCAGATCGATGATCGGGTACGCCGTGGCGGGGTTCATCTCGGTGCTGTTGGCATCCACCAGGCCCATCACATTGCGGGCGAAGTCGATCGTCATCGCCTGCAGGCCCAGGCACAGGCCCAGGCACGGGATGTCGTGCTCGCGGGCATACCCTGCGGCCGCGATCTTGCCCTCGAAGCCACGGTCGCCGAAGCCGCCGGGAATGACGATGCCGTCGAGGTCGGCCAGCCGGCCGGCAGCCAACAGGCCCTCCACTTCCTCGGCTTGAATCCAGTCGATCTCCACCTTCGCGCCATGGTGGAAGCCGGCGTGCTTCAGGCTCTCCACCACCGACAGGTAGGCGTCCTGGTAGTCGACGTACTTGCCGATCAGGCCGATCTTCACCGGTCTGGTAGCGGCCTCCACCTTGGCCACCATCTCGATCCACGGCGCGAGTTCGATCGGTGCGTCGATACGCAACCGCTCGCAGACCACCGTGTCGAGACCCTCGTCATGCAGGATCAGCGGTAACTCGTAGATGTTGCGGACGTCGGCCGCATTGACGACCGCGTCGTCGTCGACGTTGCATAGGTTGGAGATCTTTTGCTTCAGGTTGTCGCTCAGCGGCGTCTCGCTGCGGCACACGATGATGTCGGGCTGGATGCCACGGCTGCGCAGCTCGGTGACCGAGTGCTGCGTGGGCTTCGTCTTCTGCTCGCCCGACGGCCCGATGAACGGCACCAGGGTGACGTGCAGGTAGCAGATGTTGTCGCGGCCGACATCGGTGCGGAACTGGCGCAGCGCCTCCAAGAACGGCAGGATCTCGATGTCGCCGACGGTGCCCCCGACCTCGGTGATCACGACGTCGACATCGTCGGTGGCGAGGCGCATGATGCGACGCTTGATCTCGTCGGTGATGTGCGGGATGACCTGCACTGTCTTGCCCAGGTAGTCGCCGCGACGCTCGGCGGCGAGCACCGCCTGGTAGATGCTGCCGGTGGTGGCGTTCGAGTTGCGGGTGAGCGGCTCGTCGATGAACCGTTCGTAGTGGCCGAGGTCGAGATCGGTCTCGCCACCATCGTCGGTGACGAACACCTCGCCGTGCTCGAACGGGTTCATCGTGCCCGGATCGACGTTGATGTACGGATCCAGCTTCTGCATCGTCACTCTCAGGCCACGCATCTTGAGCAGGCGACCGAGCGACGAGGCTGTGAGTCCTTTACCGAGGGAGCTGGCAACGCCTCCGGTCACGAAAATGTGCTTCGGCATTGCTGACGACCTCCGTCTCAGTGAACTGACAACGGGAGTGCAGCCTACCGCGTCGTATGGCGCGCGCGCGGATGGCGGGCTCACTCTCCCGAAAGAATCTGCGCTGCGGCCTCCACGCCGTTGGCCGCGCCGGGCGCCAGGGCCGGCAGCAGCAGGGTGCGCAGCCCAGCGCGAACCGCTCCCGCATCGGCCACCGGGTCGTCGCCCACCATCAACGCGTCGGATGGCTGCACCCCCAACGCCGAACACGCCCGGTGGAAGATGACCTCCGAGGGCTTCACGGCCCCCACCTCGTACGACAAGACGAACGCGTTCACCAGTTGCTGCATGTGGTGGGCGGCGAACACAGCCCGAATGTCCCAGCCGGTGTTGGAGACGATGGCAACCGGCACATCCATACGGTGCAACGAACTGAGCGTCACCGCGGTGCACGCGTATGGCCGCCAGGCGAGCGGGTCGTGCATCGCGTCGTACAGTGCGGCGCCGAGCCCAGGCACTTCGTCGTCAGCGACTGCGTACAGCTCGTGCCAACGCTCGCGCCACACCACCGCGTCGAGATCGCGTTGATGCAGCAGCTCGTCCGCAGTGTGCGCCGCCGCGTCGACGCGATCGGCGACGAGGTCGGCCCATGCCGACGATTGCGACGAACCGAGCCGTTCGCACGCGGCCGCAATCGTGGCGGCAAGCGGGTCGTGAGCGAACAACGTGTTCCCGAAGTCGAACAGCACCGCCCTCACCTCGCTCATTCCACCAACAGTACGCGTCGGCAGGCCCCGCAGAGGAAGGCGGGGGCTAGCGTCACCGCCCGTGACGAGCATCTGGCGGCGAGCTGTCGAACGGCCCTCCCTGTGTGTCGTCGCGCTTGCCGTCTCGTTGCGGCTGCCCACGTTGACGACTCGCCTCTTCGACGCCGACGAAGCTGCGATCGGGGTGCAGGGCATGGTCGTGCGTTCGGGCGGCACCATGTACCGCGACATCTTCGATCGCAAACCACCGTTGCCACCGTTGGCCTACGCCGCGTCCTTCGCGCTAACCGATAGCACCGACCTGCGGCCGATGCGACTGCTCGTCACGTTGTTCCTAGCACTCGGTGGGGTGCTGATGGCCCGCGAAGCACGGCGACGGTGTGGCAGCAAGGTGCATGCAGTGTGCGCCGGAACCATGTTCGTCGCCGGCGCCATGGCACTGTTTCCCGCCGATGCCGGCGGCGCCAACTACGCACACTTCGCGCTGTTGCCCGGCACCGCCGCACTGTTGTGGAGCAGGCGCGACCGCCACGGCTGGGCGCTCGCCGCCGGCGTGGCCCTCGGGCTCGCCCTCCTCACCCGCCAGAGCTGGCTGCTCGCACTGCCTCCCGCCATGTACAGCACTTGGCGCAGCGGTCGCTGGCGGCACATGGCGCTGCTGCTCGTCGGTGTGGTGGTGACGGTCTCCACCGTCGGCCTGTACGCCCCGTTCGCGGCTTACTGGCGCTGGAACTTCACCAACAGTCCCGGCTTCGTTCTGGCGTCTGCCGGCGTCGGCAAGTCGTTGCTCAGCGGCGTCGGTTCGTCGGCCGGCTTCGTCGGCTTCCACTTGACTGCCGCGGTCTGCGCGTGGCTCGCACTGCGGCGCCGAAACCCGCTGCGCGCGGTCGGTCGCGAGGAGCGCGACATGTGGCTGTGGCTTGTGTCCGGCGTGGGGGCGGCGGCCGCCGGCTTCCGCTTTTTCGGTCACTACTGGCTGCAGGTGCTGCCGCCGTTGGTGGTGCTCGCCACTCCGGTCGCGGCCGACCTTGCCGGCCGCGCCCGCCGGCTCGCCGTCGCCGGTGTGGCGCTGCCGACCGCTGTCGCGTTGGGCCTGCTGTTCGTGCCCGGGTCGTTGCACCAGCGACCGGATCCAACCGAACTGGCCGCGTACCTGGACGACCACACCACGCCGGACCAACGCGTGTTCGTGTGGGGTTCGTACCCGGAAGTGCTGCTGCGCGCAGATCGTCTGCCGGCGGGTGTACTCGTGCACTCCGACTTCGTCACCGGCCGCTCGGGTGGCCGCGAGGATCCTGGCGTCACACTCCCCCTCGCAACGCCCGGTGCGCTCGACCTGATGCTTGCCGATCTCCGCGCCCGCCCACCTGAGCTGGTACTCGACACCTCGACGAACAGCCACCTCGGCTACACGAACTATCCCCTGTCGCTGTTCCCGGAGGTGGCGGCGTTCGTCACCGATGGCTACGAACGAGTGGGCGAGGTCGACGGCGTCACCGTCTGGCGCCGTCTGGCTGACTTCTGGGGCCAGAACCTCTAGGATCGGTCGGATGGAGACGTGCGCCGACACCGAGGTTGGCGCGCCGCCACACCAGCCGCACGTTCGAGGACACCGTCACTCCAGACCGGCGCGTCACGCGTGGCTTCGCGAGGTCGCCATCGTGCTCGGTTTCTACTACGTCTATCAGACCATCCGCAGCCTCGCCGACGTCGGCGACGTGAAGAACCGTGCAATCGGCAATGCCCACTGGATCGTCACGGCGGAGAAGTGGATGTTCATCTACCACGAGCAGACGATCCAGCAGGCATTCCTGGGCGCCACCTGGTTCATCAAGGCGATGAACGTCTACTACGGCACATTGCACTTCATCATCACCGCCGGCCTGCTCATCTGGTTGTATGCGAAACGGCACGATGCCTACCGCAGGATGCGCAACCTCCTCGGTGCCACCACCGCGCTGGCACTCATCGGCTACTGGGCCTTCCCCCTTGCTCCGCCCCGCCTGTACTACCGCTGCGACGGCGAGATCCCTGTACTCGGCCCCGAGGGCGGCCTGGTCAAGCCGAACTGTTTCATCGACACGCTCGACAAGATCGGCGGCCTCTGGAACTACCAGAGCAGCGCCGCCAAGGCCATCGCCAACGCGTACGCGGCGATGCCCAGCCTCCACTTCGGATGGGCCCTGTGGTGTGCCATCGTCATCTGGAAGCAGGTCGACGGTCGCCGCGGCCAGACGCTCGCCGTCCTGTACCCGACGCTCACCCTCTTCGCCATCGTGGTCACCGCCAACCACTACTTCCTCGACGCCGCCGGGGGTGCCGTCATCTTCCTCGGCGGTTTGTGGATCGTGCGTTGGCATGACGCCAGGCGTTCAGCTCGTTCGGCGCCTGCGGCCCAGCACCTCGCGACTGCGGCAGAGCGCTAGCAACAGGGCAAAGGCGGCAACGCCCGCCGAGCCGCCCAACAAGAACGCCGCCAACGCCTGGCGCCGGGTCGGATCGAACAAGCCCGCCACCCAGAGCATGACGACCAGCGACCCGACCGCCGCCGCGAGCGACTCGCTGGTGAGCCGAAGCGCGCGGCGCCCACCCATCGAGCCCGTGAGCTGGTGCACGCGTGCGGTCAGCAGCACCGCGGCGACGGTCTGCGAAACGCCGTAACCCAGCGCGAGCGCGGCCGATCGTTCGGACGGGTCCATCACAGCGGAGGCGATCGTCATGCATGCCACACCCACCAACGCGCCGGCGATCATCAGCACCGACGCCCGCCGAATGTCGCCGAGAGCAAACAGCACGCGGGTCATCACGAACGCCACGCCATAGCCCAGCAGGCCCGGCCCGAACACCGCCATCGTGTGTGCGATGGGCGCCAAGCCCTGGCTGGCGGTTTGGCCCACCCCCGCCACCAGTCGCGTGAGTGGCCAGGCGAGGGCCACCATGCCGGCGCTGGCCAACGCCAGCAGTGGGAAGGCAATTCTCATCGCGTTGTCGACCGCCGAACGCACCTCCGCCACCCGGCCCCCCTGCCAACCCTCGGCCACCCGTGGCGCCAGGGTGGTGGCAATCGTCACCGCCACCAGCGCATGCGGCAAGACGTAGAACGCGAACGCGTACACGAAGACCGCGACGCCACCGGGGGCACCGTTGCCCAGCGCCAACGCGGCCGCCGTGGGTACCAGCGTGCCGACGATCGACAACGTTGCCCAGCCGAACGACCTGCGCATCGAGCGCACGGCCGGGTGCTGCGGACGCCACCTCGGCCACCAAGATACGCCCGCCGCACGCAGGGCGATCGATGGGATCAGACTGAACGCAAGTACGCCCAGCGTGGTGCCGCCGGCGATCAAAGTGAACTCGGCGGGACTGAGATCGAGGTCGGCCACCTCTCCTTGCCGAGCGGCACGAAACGCCACGCAAGCTGCGATCACGATCAGGTTGTTCACCGCTGGTGCGAGCGCAGCTGCGACGTAGCGGCCTT
>JANONE010000259.1:0-1742 GCA_031420675.1 Ilumatobacteraceae bacterium
ACGCCGACCACATTGATCCACTCCGACTACACCGTGCAACAGGTCGACACGTGGGAGCCATTCTTCCGTCGGCTCCGCAACTGCCTGGACGCGTCGGGACTCGACGTGGAGATGAGCCAGGGCGAGTGGGGCCTCGGCCAGTGGGAGATCAACCTCACGTATGGCGAGGCTCTCGACATGGCTGATCGCCACACCATTTTCAAGCTGGCAGTACACGACATCGCCGCGCAGGCGGGACTGTCGGCGACGTTCATGCCCAAACCCGGTGCCGATGGTGTCGGTTGGTCGTGCCACGTCCACTTCTCGTTGCGTCAAGGAGCAGAACACCCCTACTTCGATGCCAATGACGGCCACCACGTGTCTCAGCTCCTTCGCCAATCTGTAGGCGGCGTGTTGACCAAGGCGTCGGCTCTCATGGCCTGGTATGCGCCGACGATCAACTCCTACCACCGCACGAACTCGAGCGAGTTTGCTGGTCACGGTGCCACTTGGGGATGGGACAACCGGACAGTGTCGTGCCGAGTGCTCGGAGACTCGCCACGATCCGCCCGGTTCGAATGGCGTGTCCCGGGAGGCTCGGCGCCGACTGCCCCGAGTCGACCGGCGACATCGCCGCGGCACAACTGCCAGGGCCGGCTGTCGCGCCCCCCGAGCGAGCTAACATCTGACGGACCACGAGAGCGAGGCCCACATGGCAGAGGTCACCGAGACACAACTTCCCGGGGTGGGCGTTCGCCACGAGTTCTCGACCGGCGCGGGTGAGCGCGTCGCGGTGCTGTCGCACCGCATCGGACGACGCGAGATCGCCATCTACGACCGAGCCGACCCCGACTCGTGCACCACCGTGCTACACCTCAACCCCGACGACACCCGCACCCTCGCCGACCTGCTCGGCGGCGGACCGCTGAGCGAGGCGGCGGCCGGCGTGCAACGCCTCGCCGGCGTCGCCATCGACTGGATTCCCATCAAAGCGGAGTCCGCGCATGCCGGGGCGACGATCGGCGACGCCCGGCTGCGCACCCGAACAGGGTCCTCGGTCGTTGCCGTGATCCGCGGCAACGAAACGATTCCCGCACCCGGGCCCGAGACCATGCTGGCCGCCGACGACGTGATCGTCGCAGTCGGCACGCCCGACGGGCTGCGACAGCTGCGCGACCTGCTCGGCGCGTGACCGTGGTCGTCGCCGCCGCCGGTGGCGATGCCTCGCTTGCCTTCATCGAGATCGGCGCCGTCGCTCTCGCCCTGTCCGTCCTCGCCCGGCTCGCAGGCCGACTCGGCATCACCGCGATCCCGCTCTACCTGCTCGCGGGACTCGCCGTCGGTGAGGGCGGCATCGCGCCGCTCGACGTCAGCGCCGACTTCATCCAGCTCGCCGGGGAGATCGGCGTCCTGCTCCTGCTGCTGACCCTCGGGCTGGAGTACAGCGGCGACGAGCTCCGACACGGCCTCCGGACCGGGATCCTCCCCGGCGCCGTCGACGCAGTCGCGAACTTCACGCCCGGCTTTCTTGCCGGCCTCGCCCTCGGCTGGGACCCGGCCGCTGCGCTGCTCCTCGGCGGCGTGTGCTGGGTCAGCTCGTCAGGCGTCGTGTCCAAGGCGCTCACTGACCTCGACCGTCTGGGCAACCGGGAGACGCCGGCCGTCCTCAACCTCCTCGTGATCGAGGACCTCGCCATGGCCGTCTACCTGCCCATCGTCGGCGCCGTGGTCGCCGGCAAGAGCGGCGTCGACACCGTCACCAC
>JANONE010000260.1:0-12760 GCA_031420675.1 Ilumatobacteraceae bacterium
CATCGGCAGTGGCAACACCATGCTGGCAATGCCCGCCATCCAGCACCCCTGTATGATCGTCCACAGCGAGCGCGACGACGGAACGTGGATGGCGACGTGGTCGCCCGGCACGAGGCCTCGGGCCTGCAGAGCCGCGCCCACGACTCGGGCCTCGTCGTGGATCTGCGCCCAGGACACGAACGAGTCGCCCTCAGCCGGCATCACGCTGTGACCAACGAACCGCACACCGGTGGGTTGCTCGGTCGCGGCGATCAGTCGATTTATGATCGAGTCGGTGTCCGGCGCACTGGTTGGCATGACCAGCAACGGTACTCGTGCAAAGAACAGGCCGAGTTGATCGTCAGCTCGTAGAATCGACCCGCCATGGACGCCACCGGACCCCCCTCCCCTGTCACCGACGCTCCCCCGTTTCGATACACGGGCGCGCTCGCACAGGTCATCGAGGCCCGTTGGCACGATCGATGGGATGCCGATGGCACCTTCGACACGCCCAACCCGGCCGGCCCGGTGGGCGATGCCGCGGCGGTCGGCGGCCGGCCGAAGAAGTTCATCCTCGACATGTTTCCGTACCCGAGCGGCAGCGGCCTGCACATGGGGCACCCGCTCGGTTACACCGCCACCGACATCTACGCCCGGTACCAGCGGATGACCGGCCACAACGTCTTGTACACGATGGGGTTCGATGCGTTCGGCCTGCCCGCCGAGCAGTTCGCCGTGCAGACCGGCCAGCACCCGGCCATCACCACCAACCAGAACATCGCCAACATCCGCACTCAACTGCGCCGGTTGGGCCTGAGCCACGACCTACGCCGCAGCATCAGCACCACCGACCCCGGCTACTACCGCTGGACGCAGTGGATCTTCCTGCAGATCTTCAACTCGTGGTTCGACCCCGAGCTGAAGGAGGCTCGCCGCATCGACGAGCTGATCGCCGAGTTCGAGGCAGGTGCCCGCCGGCCGACGAGCGGTCACTGGGCCGCCATGTCAACGGCCGACCGCCGTCGCGAACTGGATGGGTGGCGCCTCGCCTACGTCAGCGACGCTCCCGTGAACTGGTGCCCCGGCCTGGGCACGGTGGTGGCCAACGAGGAGGTCACGGCCGACGGCCGCAGCGATCGCGGCAACTTCCCGGTGTTCAAGCGCAACATGCGCCAGTGGATGATGCGCATCACCACCTACGCGGATCGCCTCATCGACGATCTGGAACTGCTCGACTGGAGCGACGCGATCAAGGCGATGCAGCGCAACTGGATCGGCCGCAGCGAGGGAGCGACCGTCCACTTCGACGTGTCGCTCGTCGGCGACGCCTCGCCACAACCCGCTGGCCGCATCACCGTCTTCACGACGCGCCCCGACACGCTGTTTGGCGCAACGTTCATGGTGCTGGCCCCCGAGCATCCGCTGGTCGATCAACTGACCACCGCCGACCGGGCCGATGCCGTCGCCGCCTACCGCCGGACGACGGAAGCGAAGAAGGACTTCGACCGCCAAGACGAGGGCCGCGAGAAGACGGGTGTGTTCACGGGTTCATACGCCACCAACCCGCTGAACGGCGCCAACATCCCCGTCTGGATTGCCGACTACGTGCTGATGGGCTACGGCACCGGCGCGATCATGGCCGTGCCGTGCGGCGACCAGCGCGACTTCGAGTTCGCACGCAAGTTCGGCCTCGACATCGTCGCTATCCAGCAGCCGCCGGATCGCACACTGGACACCGCCACGTGGGCCGACGCCTTCGTCGGCGATGCCCCCTACGCCAACAGCGCCAACGACTCGCTGGACCTGGGCGGCGTCGCCACCGTTGCTGAAGGCACGCACCTGACCAACGAGTGGTTGATGGCGCACGACCATGGCGAGGCCACCATCACCTACAAGCTGCGCGATTGGCTGTTCAGCCGCCAGCGCTACTGGGGCGAGCCGTTCCCGATCGTCTACGACGGGGACGACAACCCGCACTCACTGCCCGACTCGATGCTGCCCGTGATGCTGCCCGAGACCGACCAATTCGCGCCGCGCACCTTCGACCCTGACGATGCCATGAGCAATCCGGAGAGCCCGTTGGATCGCCTTGGCGAATGGGTGCATGTGGAACTCGATCTGGGCGACGGTGCCCAGCTGTATCACCGCGACACCAACGTCATGCCGCAGTGGGCCGGTAGCTGCTGGTACGAACTGCGCTACCTCGACCCCACCAACGAGAACGACTTCGTCGACCCGGCCAACGAGCAGTACTGGATGGGCCCGCGGACACCCGGCGCCTCCGGCGGCGTCGACTTGTATGTCGGCGGTGTGGAGCACGCGGTGTTGCACCTGCTGTACGCCCGCTTCTGGCACAAGGTGCTGTTCGACCTGGGTCATGTGAGCTCGAAAGAGCCGTTCCACCGGTTGTTCAACCAGGGCTACATCCTGGCCGCCGCCTTCCATGACGAACGCGGCATGTACGTGGAGGCGTCGGAAGTGCAGGGTCGCGATGGCGCCTACACGCACGAGGGTGTCTCCGTCAGCCGTGAGTACGGGAAGATGGGCAAGAGCCTGAAAAACGCCGTCGACCCCGACGAGATGTGCAACCTGTATGGCGCCGACACGCTGCGGCTGTACCTGATGAGCATGGGGCCGCTGGATGCGTCGCGCCCGTGGGAGTCGAAGGACGTCGTGGGCGTGCACCGCTTCCTGCAGCGCGTGTGGCGCAACATCGTCGACGAAGACACGGGCGAGCCGCGACTGCTGGCCGAGCCGGCGGGCGCCGAGACAGTTCGACTGCTGCACCACACGATCGCCGGTGTGCGCGCAGAGCTGGACAACCTGCGCTTCAACACCGCCATCGCCAAGCTGATCGAGTTCAACAACCACCTCACCAAGCTGGGCGGCTGCCCGGCCGACATGGCCGATCCGCTGGTGAAGATGGTGGCCCCGCTGGCCCCGCACGCAGCGGAGGAACTGTGGGCGAAGCTGGGCCACAGCGAGACGATCACTTACGAGCCGTTCCCCGTGGCCGACCCGGCGATGCTCGTTGCCGACGAGGTCGAATACCCGGTGCAGATCAACGGCAAGGTGCGCAGCCACATCCTCGTCGCCGCCGGCGCCCCCCACGACGCCGTGCAGGCCCTCGCGCTGGCCGACCACAAGGTGCAGGCTGCCCTGGCCGGGAGTACCCCGAAGAAGGTCATCGTGATCCCCGGCCGCATGGTCAACATCGTCGCCTGAACACCCGTCGCCCGGCTGTTGACGGCCTGGAGCGACGTCAGGCGAGCTTCAGGAACAGGCGCTCGACCTCTTCGAGATCGAAGCCGCTCTCGCTGGCCAGGTGGGGGTCGGCGAGGCAGGCCGCCATACCCGTGGCCAGCATCTTGAAGCCCACCTGATCTAGCGCTTTCCCCACGGCAGAGAGCTGGGTGACGATCTCGCGGCACTCGCGCCCATCGCGCAGCATCGCCTGTACGCCGCGTACCTGGCCTTCGATGCGGGCGAGTCGCCGCAACAGATCGGTAGTGGTGTCGTCCGGCAGTTGCATCAGCACATCATACCCCCTGGGGTGTGACGAGACGCGCACCACCGATCAACGCCCGAGCAGGCCCTTCTGCACCTTGCCCATCGCATTGCGCGGCAACTCCGCAACCACCCGAACCTCTCGGGGCCGCTTGTGCACCGACAACGTTGCGGCAACGTGTTCGATCAGGGCCGCAGCGTCCACGCCTTCACCGACCACGTAGGCGACGATGCGCTGGCCCAGGTCGTCATCGGGAAGCCCGACGACCGCGGCTTCGGTGACCGACGGGTGACCGAGCAGCGCAGCCTCAACTTCGCCGGCGCCGACCTTGAAGCCGCCGGTCTTGATGATGTCGATCGATTGACGGCCGACTATGCGGTGATAGCCACCCGTGTCGATCACTGCCGCATCGCCGGTGCGGAACCAGTCACCGTCCATCGCTGCCATAGTCGCGTCGGGCCGGCCGAGGTAGCCGTCGAAGAGGGTCGCGCCGGCGACGTGGAGTTCGCCGATCGTGTCGCCGCCAGGGTCGATGATGCCACCGTCCTCCCCCACCACGCGTGTGCGAACACCCTCGACAGGCACGCCGACCCAGCCCGGCCTGCGCTCGCCGTTCGCTCGCGTGCTCAGCGTGATCAGCGTCTCGGTCATCCCGTATCGCTCCACCGGAGCATGGCCGGTGAGCGCCTGCAACTGCTCGAAGACCGGCACCGGAAGTGGGGCGCTGCCGGACACCAGCAGACGAGCGCCGGCCAATGCTCGGGCGGCTTCCGGCTCGGCACACACTCGACCCCACACGGTGGGCACCCCGAAATAGAGCGAGCCTGCGGCCTCGGCGTACGCCACCGGCGTCGGCCTGCCGGTGTGCACCAGGCGGCTACCCACTCGCAGGGCACCCAGCACGCCCAGCACCAGGCCGTGCACGTGGAACAGCGGCAAACCATGCACCAAGGTGTCGTCGGCAGTCCATTGCCAGGCTGCGGCCAGCCCGTCGAGGCCGGCGGCCACTGCCCGCCGGGACAGCACGACACCCTTGGGCGCGCCGGTGGTGCCCGACGTGTACATGATCAGCGCCGCGGCCTCAGGAGGCGGCTCTGCGAGCGCGCCACCACCGGCGCCGAGATCGATGCGCGGCAGTGCCACGTCGGGCCAGTCGGCCTCGCCGACGACGGCAACCGCTCCCGAGTCGCGCAGGATGTGCGCCCGCTCGCCTGTGCCTGCGTCGGGCGGCACCGGCACCACGGGCACACCGGCAGCGAGGCCGGCGGCGACGGCGATCACGGTGTGCAACGTCGCCCGCGCATTCACCGCTACAGCATGCGCCCCCACCAGCCGAGCAGCCGTACCATTGGCCATCGCTGCCAACTTCGCCCACGACACGCTCTCCCCGGCCATGGTGACCGCGTCGACCCGGTCACCGACAGCTCCGTGCAAGGCGGGCAGCAGAAAGAACGGCGGGCCGCTCTCGGGAGCCATCACACGCCGACTTTCACGGTTGGCTGAGGGCGATGCTGTGTTCGAACCGCTCCAAGAATTCGTTCATCGCCATCGTCAGGCGCTTTCGATCGCCGGTGGCGAGGAGATCCATCACCAATCCGGTGAACGTAGCCTTCGCCAGCGACGCTTCCGCGACCGCACGCTCGTGCGGCAAGCCCTCGGACCCGAGGCGTTGCTCCACGTCGTGCCGCCACACGCCGATCTGGTCGGCTCGAACCTCGCCGGCGAGCCCAGTGACCTTTGTATCCAGCGCCGCCGCTTCGTAGTTCAACCGCACCAGCGCGAGGTTGACCGTCGAGGCGTTCGCCCAGCGCCACCACTTGCGATACAGCTCCACCTGGGTCAACCGCGGTGACCGGGTCAGCCACGCGCGCTGCACCGCGATCTGTTGGTCGATCGCACGGGCGAGCGCGCTGGTCAGCAATTCCTCCTTCGAGCCGAAGTGATGCACGAGCCGGTTGATGCTGACGTCGAGCGACGATGCCATCGGCCGCAGGGTCGCTTGCGCCAAACCGTTCTCGGCCAGGTACACGACGATGCGGTCGAGTAACTCTTGGCGGCGCTCGAGGTCGGGGGTCCTGGCCACGGGCGGTCAGCCTAGTGCGCTGGTCACAAGGATGGTCACGTGAGCGATCCGGCCTCGATCACCGATCGGATCAGTGGGACGCCGGGCCGGTAGACGAAGTGGGTGTACGACGGCGCGTCGAGCACCACCAGATCAGCTCGGAAGCCGCCGGCGATGCTGCCGACATCGTCGCGCCGCAGCGCCCGCGCGCCGCCCTGGGTCGCGGCCAGGAGTGCTTCCTCCGGCGTCATCCGCATGTCGCGTACGGCAAGCGCGATGCAGAACGACATCGAGGTCGTGTAGCTGCTCCCCGGATTGCAGTTGGTGGCCAATGCCACGGCGGCGCCGGCATCGATGACACGACGCGCGTCGGGGTACGGCTGACGTGTGCTGAAGTCGGTGGCCGGCAGAAACGTGGCAACCGTGTCGCTCGCCGCGAGCGAGGCGATGTCGTCGTCGGACAGATACGTGCAATGGTCGACCGACGCGCAACCCATCTCCACCCCCAACTGCACGCCTGGCCCGTGACCGAGCTGGTTGGCGTGGAGCCGCAGGCCAAGGCCGGCAGCCCCGCCGGCTGCGAGCACCGCTCGCGACTGGTCGGCGTCGAAGGCACCCACTTCGCAAAAGGCGTCGATCCAGCGAGCGTGTGGCGCGGCGGCGGCAAGCATGTCGGTGCAGACGTGGTGCACGTAGTCGTCGGTGCGGCCAGCGAACTCAGGCGGCACGACATGCGCACCGAGGAAGGTGGTGTCGGCGGTGAACTGCCGGCCGACCGCCAGACAGCGGGCCTCGTCGCGAGCGTTCAGCCCGTAGCCGGACTTGATCTCGACGGTGGTGATGCCTGCCCGTCGGGCTTCCATCCGGCGACCGGTGGTGAGCCTCGTCAGTTCGTCATCGGTGGCGCCCCGCGTGGCTGCCACGGACGCACGAATACCACCTGCCTCGTACGGTTGGCCGGCCATCCGGGCAGCAAACTCGTCGCCGCGGTCGCCGGCGAACACGAGGTGCGTGTGGCTGTCGACGAAGCCTGGGATGACGCACGCGCCATCGGCGTCGATCCGCTCGTCGGCGGGCTGGCCCGCTGGGCCGACCGAGAGGATTCGCTCACCGTCGAAGACCACCGACGCGTTGCGCAACAACCCCAATGGCCCCTCGCCGGCGGCTACATCGTTGGTGACCAACAGCCCGATGTGGTCGAGCACGGTGGTGGTCATCACTCCCCCATCACATCGGCGATGGCGGCGGCGAGCTCGTGGGCGACATCGACACGATGATGGCGACCCTCGGCCACCACCACCCGGCCACCAACCACGACGTGGTGCACGTCGGTGGCGCCGGCGGCGAAGACTGCCGACTCCAGTGCGGATGCTGCCGACGCACCGGCGGTACGCACGGTGTCGAGCCGCAACGACACGAGATCGGCGAGCATCCCCACCTCGATGCGACCGGCTTCCTCCCAACCGAGGGATGCCTGACCGTTCTGGGTGGCCGCACGCAACAGCGACGGTGCATCGTGGCTGCCGCGGACCTTGGATGCCAGCCGCTCGTGGAGTTCGACCTCCCGTGCCTCCTCGAACAAGTCGATGACGGCATGCGAGTCGCTACCCAGCGCGAGCCGCGCGCCCGCGTCGCGCAGCGCAAGAGCCGGCCCGATGCCGTCGGCAAGATCGCGTTCTGTTGTCGGGCACATGCAGATCGTGCAGCCGTGCACGCCGAGCAACCCGATGTCGGAGCCTGCGACATGTGTGGCATGCACGGCCGTGAACCGGCCGCCCAGGGCGCCTCGGTCGGCGAACAGTGCCGTGGGTGTCAGGCCGTAGGACGCGATGCTCTGCTCGTTCTCCGCAGGGTGTTCCGAGACGTGGGCGTGCACGACGGCTTCACGCTCGGCCGCCCATGCCACGACGACTTCCATGCTCGTCGGGTCGACCGTCCGCACGGAATGAATCGCGGCGCCGATGCGGCACGAGGGCGACACCAGCGAACTCGCCGCCGAGGCGCGGCTCGCCCACGACAGCGCATCGCCATCACTGAACCGCATCTGCAGCTCGTTTGGTTGCACACCCATGCCGCCGTGCAGGTAGCAGGTGTCGAGCAGGGTGATGCGAATGCCCGCATCGGCGGCAGCGGCGACCAGCGCCGCCGCCATCGCATTCGGGTCCGCGTATGGCGTGCCCCCGACACCGTGATGCAGGTAATGGAACTCGCCGACGCAGGTGATGCCCGCCAGCGCCATCTCGCCGTACACGGCACGTGCCAGACGGAAGTACGAGTCGGGCTCCAGGCGTGCGGCGGCCCTGTACATCTGCTCGCGCCAGGTCCAGAAGGAACCCGTGCCGACCTGCGTGCGGCCACGCAGCAGCCGGTGGAACGCGTGGCTGTGTGCGTTGGCCAGACCGGGCATCGTCAGACCAGCCAGGCGCACCGCGTCGGGCGGGCACGGTACGCCCGGCGTCACTACGGTGATCAGATCACCATCGGTCTGCACAAGCACATCGGCGGTCGCCGTATCCCCGCCCAGCCACGCCAACTCGCACCAGAACGACGCCATCTACGAACCGACCCGTTGGACGAACTCGGTGATGCGCTCGATGAATGCGGTGCGATGGAACCGTTCGAACTGCTCCCACGTGGTGAAGCTGCGGGTGTCGTGCACCCGATCGAGGAACAGGAGGCCGTCGAGATGGTCGCACTCGTGCTGGAAGGTGCCAGCCGTCAGGCCGCGACGAACTTCGTCGTGCTCGGCGCCGCTGCGATCCCACCAACGGACGCGGACGTTCACATGCCGCATCACGTTGCCGCGCATGTTCGGCACCGACAGGCAGCCCTCGTTGACCTCCACCACTTCGTCATCGAGCGGCTCGATGATCGGGTTTACCAACACGGTTAGGGGGATGCGGGGTTTGTACGGATACCGCGGGTTGTCGGTGACCTCGATGGTGGCGATGCGCACCAACTCGCCCACCTGCGGGGCGGCAATACCTGCGCCGTTGGCGGCGTGCATCGTGTCGATCAGGTCGTCGATCAGTTGCTGCATCGCCGGTGAGGCCAGCTCGTCGCGCGTGACCTCGTGCGAGCGCTCACGCAGCAAGGGGTTTCCGACGTGGAGGATTTCGCGGACTGTCACGCCTCAACCTTCGCGCATCGGGATGCGGACACCGCGTTCGTCAGCAACGTCGATCGCGCGTTGGTAGCCGGCATCGGCGTGGCGGATGACGCCCATGCCAGGGTCGGTGGTGAGCACTCGCTCCAGCTTCTGCGCGGCCAGGTCGGTGCCATCGGCCAACGCCACCATGCCTGCGTGGATGCTGCGCCCGATGCCTACACCACCGCCATGGTGGATGCTCACCCAGGTCGCACCGCTGGAGGTGTTGACCAACGCGTTCAGCAATGGCCAGTCAGCGATCGCGTCGGACCCATCCATCATCGACTCCGTCTCGCGGTACGGCGAGGCGACGGAGCCGGAGTCGAGATGATCGCGGCCGATCACGATCGGGGCCCGCAGGTCGCCGCGGCGCACCATTTCGTTGAAACGCAGACCGAGCCGCCGGCGTTCGCCGTAGCCGAGCCAGCAGATGCGCGCGGGAAGGCCCTGGAAGGCGACTCGCTCGCCGGCCATCTGGATCCAGCGATGCAGGTGTTCGTCGTCGGGGAACTCTTCCAGCACGGCCCGGTCGGTGGCCGCGATGTCGGCGGGGTCGCCGCTGATCGCTACCCAACGGAACGGTCCCTTGCCCTCGCAGAACATCGGGCGGATGTACGCGGGCAGGAAGCCCGGGGAGTCGAAGGCGCGCTCGACGCCGCCGAGCTTGGCCTCGGTGCGCAGGCTGTTGCCGTAGTCGAACACCTCGCTTCCCTTGTCCATGAAGCCGACCATCGCGCGGCAGTGCATTGCCATGCTCTCGCGACTGCGACGGATGAGCTCTTGCGGGTTGGTACGCGCCATCTCGGCGGTCGCTTCCGGCGTCAGATCCACCGGGACGTAGCTGAGCGGATCGTGGGCGCTGGTCTGGTCGGTGACGATGTCGGCGGGGAAGTCCATGTCGAGCAACTGCTGCACCACCTCGGCGGCGTTGCCCACAAGGCCCACCGACAACGGACGTCGCTCGTCGCGGGCTCGCACGCAACGCGCGACGGCATCGCCCAACGAGTCGGCGATCTCGTCGAGGTAGCGGTGCTCGTGACGGCGCTCGACACGCCACGGTTCCACGTCGATGCACAGCGCCACGCCGTCGTTCATCGTGACGGCGAGCGGTTGCGCGCCACCCATGCCACCCAGGCCGGCAGTGAGCGTGATCGTGCCGGCGAGCGTGCCGGCGAACTTGCGGCGACCGATCTCGGCGAAGCACTCGTAGGTGCCCTGCAGAATTCCCTGGGTGCCGATGTAGATCCATGAGCCGGCCGTCATCTGGCCGTACATGGTCAGGCCCATCGCCTCCAGCCGCCGGAACTCGTCCCAGGTGCCCCACTCGGGCACCAGGTTGCTGTTGGCGAGCAGCACGCGCGGCGCCCACTCGTGCGTGCGGAACACGCCGACCGGTTTGCCGGACTGCACCAGCATCGTCTCGTCGGCCTTCAGCGTTGTGAGCGTGCGTGCCATCGCATCGAACGCATCCCAGCTGCGCGCTGCTCGTCCAGTACCCCCGTAGACGACGAGGTCGTCGGGTCGCTCGGCAACCTCCGGGTCGAGGTTGTTGTGCATCATGCGGTAGGCGGCCTCCTGCGGCCAGCCGAGACAGTTCAGGTCGGTGCCACGAGCAGCACGGACAGGACGGGGACCCGACATCACAACACCTCCAGATGGCCGACGACAGCTTCCACCGCTGCCAGAACGCTGCCATCGGCAAGCAGTTGTTCCGCGGTTCTGAGATCGGGCGAGAGCCAGCGATCCGGGCCGGGGCCGGCCACCGTCTCACGCAGCACCTGCAGCGCCGCACCGGTGCCGGCGGCCGGCTGCAATGGGCCGCGCAGGTCCATGGCGGCGGCGGCGCACACCAGCTCGACTGCAAGTACCCGACGAAGGTTGACCACCGAGCGGCGCAACTTGCGAGCCGCCGCCCACCCGTTGGAGACGTGGTCCTCTTGCATCGCGCTGGTCGGCATGCTCTGCACGCTGGCCGGCATGGCCAGCCGCTGGTTCTCCAGCGCCATCGCCACCTGGGTGTAGTGAGCGATCATCATGCCGCTGTTTACGCCCGCATCGGGCGCGAGGAACGGCGGCAGGCCGTGCGAACGAGCGACATCGAGCATGCGGTCGGTGCGACGCTCGGCGATGGCCGACAGTTCGCTGGCGGCGATGGCCAGGAAGTCGCACACCAACCCGACCGGTGCGCCATGGAAGTTGCCACAGCTCTCCACCCGACCGTCGGGCAGGATCATCGGATTGTCGATCGCCGATTGCAGCTCGCGCCCGGCGATCGTACGGGCGTGCAGCATCGTGTCGAGGGCGGCGCCGTGCACCTGGGGCGTGCACCTCAAGGAGTAAGCGTCCTGCACCCGCGAGTCGCCCTCGCGGTGGCTGGCCACGATCGCCGAGCCGCTCAACAACCGGGTGAGGTTGCGGGCGCTGACAGCTTGGCCCACCTGCGGGCGCAGGGCCTGCAGATCGGCCGCGAACGCCCTGTCGGTGCCCAGCAGGCCCTCCACGGTCATCGCCGCGGTGATGTCGGCCAGGCGACCGAGCTCGCCGAGATCGTGCAGCGCGAGGCAGAGCATGCCGAGGATCCCGTCGGTGCCATTGATCAGCGCCAGGCCCTCCTTCGCGCGCAAAACCACCGGGGTCAAACCGGCGCGGGTGAACGCGTCAGCTGTCGGCTCGGGCGAACCACCGGCACCCCACACCTCGCCCTCACCGATCACCGCCAACGCGCAGTGACTGAGCGGCGCGAGGTCGCCACTGGCACCGAGCGACCCGTGCTCGCGCACCACGGGCGTGATGCCGGCATTGAGCATCGCCAGTTGCAGCTCGACGATCCTCGGCCGTGCGCCCGAGAATGCCATCGCCAGGCTGCGTGCGCGCAGGAACAGCATGGCGCGCACGACCTCAGGCTCGACGGGATCGCCCATGCCCGCCGCGTGAGAGCGAACTAGCGCGACCTGCAGCTCGGCGCTCCGTTCGGCGGGAATGGCAATGTTGGCCAGCGAGCCGAACCCAGTGGTGACGCCGTAGACCGGGGTGTTGCCCGCCACGAAGCCCTCCACCAGCGCCGCCGAGCGGGTCATGGCAGCGAGCGCTTCCGGGGCAAGACGAACCCGCGCCGTGGAACGCGCTACGGACACGACGTCGGCCAGCGAAACACCTCGGCTGCCCAATTCGATCTCCAGCAAGTGTTTCATCGTACGCAGGAGCCTGCCACAGCCCGGAGACTGCGCTGGGTTGTCGTGAGCGTTGTCGTGAGCGTTGTCGTCAGCGGAGCAGCGACGGCAACGACATGTAGTCGGCCAACTGCAACGGCACGAAACCCCGGATGAGGAGCGCGCTGCATGCCGCCGAGACGGCAGGGTCGGCCACCGCGGCGCCGATTGCGTCGCGTAGCGCGGGCACATCGCGGGTGTGCCGCCAGCCGGTGACGAGTGGCAGGCAGGGCACTCGTGGCCCGGCACCGACGACGTGCAGCGACGCCACCAGGTCGGGTTCGTGTTCGGCGAACAACGCCCACGACACGGCATCGATGGACGCAACGTCGGCGCGACCGTCCGCCAACGCTCGGACGCTCCCCAGATGCGTCCCGGTACCGATCGCAGCGGGCTTGCCGCCCCACGCATGCTGCAGGCTGATCCAGCCCGAGAGGCTGGCGAAGCCGTTGACCGCGGCGACGATGCCGGGCCTGCCCCGCAGCTCGTCAAAGGTCGCATCGTGTTGGGTCACCAGCACCGATCGATAGCTGCCATGATCGGCGCCGGCCACGGCGTAGTCGAAGGTGCCAACGACTGCCACCGATTCGGAGAGCTCGGTGACCAGCGGCCATCCGCACGTCTGGGCCAGCAGTAGCTGCGGGTGGTGCCAGATGTCGGGCGGGAGCACGGTCCACTCCAACTCATCCGGGCCCCAGCCCAGATGGCGGCGGACGCTCGCCCACAGGTCGTCTGTGGCCGCTCGCAGCGGTGCCAACGGGTACATGGCCAGCGAGGCGACGGTGGCAGGTGCTGTCATCGAGCGATGCCGCGGGCCCCGTGCGGACGGGCGCCCGGGGACAACGGATGATCCG